>JAQUOK010000056.1 GCA_028717165.1 Victivallaceae bacterium
CGCTTCGATTGCGGAAGGCAGTTCGGCAAAGATTTTTTCCTGTTCCCGCCGCAACGCATTCAGTTCCCGGCAGAGAGTCCGGCATTTTCCGGCCGAATCGCCGAGTTTCCCGAAACGGTCAAGAATATCGAGTTGAGTTCCGCGGTTAAAAAGGGACTGATGTTCATTCGCCGCATGGATATCAACCAGCAGATCGCCGATGCTGCTCAGCGTCTGGAGCGTTACGGGCGTGTCGTTAATGAAATTGCGGTTTGCCGACCTGGCTATAACCCGCCGCAACTGGATTTCGCCGGACTCAGGGTCAAAAGGAATATCAGCCTGTCGAAAAGCATCCGTGAGCGCCTCCTGTATCCCGGCTTCGACGGTAATGCCGGCGGCAAGCTCGCAGCGTTCGGTGCCGCTGCGGATAACGCTTTTATCGGCCCGTTCGCCGAGCAGGAGGGCGATCGTGGCGAGCAGAATGGATTTGCCGGCTCCGGTTTCCCCGGTAATGACGTTGAATCCCTTTCCGAACTCAACGTCCAGCGACTCGATCAAAGCCATATTTTTAATTTTCAGCCAGTTCAGCATAAGTTCCCGGATTTGTCAGATCAGCGTGATTTCTTCTTTGTAATTTCTACTCATTTGCATTATAATACAAGCGAATTATTAAAAATATGCTGAAACGCAAAAATATCTATGGCAACTGTAAAAAAATAAGCTTGACTGCTTATAATAAGGTAAATTACTGCTGATGTCCGAGTCTTATCAAAACTGCATGAAATGCGGGTACCGGCTGGAACTTGAAATTCTGCCGGACGGCAAAAAAAAATATAATTGTCCGTACTGCAAAAAATATAATTCCGAGTCCGGTCTGCACCGGGACCTGCATCTCGACGACTTCCTGCTGCTTGAAAAACTCGGCTCCGGCGGCATGGGCGAAGTCTGGAAGGCCCACCAGCAGTCCATGAACCGGGACGTTGCCCTGAAAATACTTTCTCCCGAACTGTCCGGCGATACCGCCTTTGTCGAACGCTTCCTGAATGAAGCCGCAATAACCGGACGTTTGCGGCATCCGAATATCGTAACCGCCTATACCGCAGGCCGCGCCGGGGAATATTATTATCTGGCGACCATGTTCGTCGACGGCATAGAACTCCAGGATAAGATCAGGATAGACGGCATGCTCCCGGAACGCGAGGCGCTGGGAATAACAAAAACTGTCGCCTCGGCACTGTGTTACGCCTGGGAGCAGCATGACATGCTGCATTGCGACATAAAACCCGGAAATATCATGATCGATAAGTTCCGGGCGCCGTACCTGATGGATATGGGAATTTCCAAAATAGCCTCCGCAAAAGTTCCCGGAAACAAATCGCCAGGAGATCACAGAGTGCTTGCCGGTTCCCCGCAGTACATGAGCCCGGAACAGGCCGCCGGCAACGTTGAGCTCGATTTCAGGACGGATATCTACTCGCTTGGGGTAACCCTTTACCAGATGGTTACGGCCTCCCTGCCCTTTGAAAATAAAAGCATTGAAACGGCGTTGAGGGGAGACCGGGGAGCTGTGAACTTTCCGCCGCCGGCAACCCGCAACCCGTATTTGACGGAAGGATGCTCCGAACTTATCCTGCGCATGATGGCCTATGACCGCGAAGACCGCCCCGGCGACTGGAACTATGCCGTCGCCGATATAAGCGCGGTTATGGCCGGAACTTACGTTTCCAGAAAAAAGGTCAAGGTAAGAAAGTGGGATTCCATAAAACCCAGGAAAAAACTGAATCTCAACGCGCCGATTTCACTGGGCAGAAAAACTAAAACGGCAGAACCGGAACCCGCCGGCAAGGAAGCTTCAACCTCCACCCAAAAAATAACTAAGGAACCGCCTGCTGATACCGCTCCGCCGCCGGAACCCCAGAAAACCACGTTGCCGCCGGTAGCTTTCGCCACCGGCAAAAATCGCCGCAGCGGCCTGAAACTGCTTATTATACTCATAACTTTGATAATTATAATTATCGGAGCGATAAGCTACTTTTTCCTGAGATTCTTCAAGCTGGTTTGACTTTTCCAGAAACAGCGTTATGTTAACGTTGAGATAAAACTATTATTTTCATTAAGTATTATGGCCAGTTTAAAGGATATAGCCGTCAGGACAGGTTTGTCCATGAATACCGTCAGCCGCGCGATAAGACGCAGCGGCTACGTTTCGGAACGGGCGCGGAAACTTGTTGACGCGGCGGTAAGGGACTTGAATTACCAGCCGAACCGGGCGGCTCAGAGCCTCCGCTCAAACCGCAGCTATGAGATCGCGGTGATCAATATGGTCGGGGAACCGTCTTCCAACTGCGATTCCATGGCCATGGACAAGGTGTTCGGCATAAAAGAATACCTTGCGCCCAAAAGCTATGAACCGAACATGCATTACATGTATTCTTCCCCGGAATATTCCAGGGAAAGCGAAAAACTTTTCAACAATATCCTGCGGCAGAAACCGGCGGGAATAATTTTTCTGGGCGAAGACGCCGTCGCAATGAAATTTTATACCCAGGCGGAACAGGCGGGAATACCGGCAATTCTGGTATCCTATTCCGGCAGCAGCGAATACGACAGCGTTTACGTTGACCGGAAACAAGGGGTTTATGACGGGGTGAAATATCTGGCGTCCCAAGGGCGCCGCAACATTGTTTTTGCCGGTCAGGACAATTGCCGACAACGTTTCCAGGGCTACAGTAAAGCGGCTGCCGAAATCGGGATTCCATTGCGGGTCGTGATACCTCCGGCCGGTACCGGCGGACTCGAAGCGGTTTCGGAAACGGGCCGGAAAACCGCAGCGGAAATCCTCCGCGAATACCCGGAAACCGACGCTGTAATCGCCTACTCCGATTATCTGGCGGCCGGGATCATGAACGGTTTTCAGACAATGGGACGCCGCATCCCCGAAGATATTGCCGTCGTCGGTTTCGACAACCGTGAACTGGCAATGTTCTGTTTCCCGCCCCTGACCACGATAGCTCAGCCCAACCGCCGGCTCGGCAGTCTGCTCGCGGAAGCCCTGTTGACTAAAGTATTATCGGAAAACCCGGGGAAAATACGTATCAAAGTAAAAATGGAACTGATTGTCAGAAAATCCGCTTAGCCTGCCAATTCCGGGTTGAATATTTCCGTCGTCACCGTATCTTATTTATTATGGATACTTTAGCCAAACTTGATCTGCTTTCGGAAGATTCCCGGTACGACCTGGCCTGCGCCTACGCCACTACAAAATACGAGCACAGGAGGCGGGGCAGCGACGGCAAATGGCTCTATCCGGTACCGCTCAGCCGCGGGGGTTACGGCATCATGCTGAAAACCCTGCTGTCGAACGCCTGCGCCAACGACTGCAAATACTGCCCCTTGCGCAGTGAAAGCAATGTCCGGCGCTGTTCGCTCACGCCCGACGAAACCGCCAAAATTTTCATGGAGTATCTGCGCAAAAGATACCTGCTCGGCATGTTCCTGAGTTCCGGGGTCATCGGCACCCCCGACCGCACCATGGAAAAACTCAACGCCACCGCAGAGATCCTGCGGCAAAAATATAAATACCGGGGTTACATTCACCTGAAGATCATCCCCGGCGCTTCGCAGGCGGCAATAGAAGAATCCATGCGGCTGGCTTCGGCGGTCTCGCTGAATATCGAAACGCCCGGACGCAAGTATTTCCGGAAACTCTCGGATTCCAAAGATTTCGACCGGGATATCGTTTTGCCGTTGAAATTCATAGCCGGGCAGACCGCAAAAGGGCAGAAGTTCGCGAAAATAAAATGCACCACCCAGTTCATAGTCGGCGCTTCCGACGAATCGGATATCGAAATCGTTAAATACATGGACGGCATTTACAACCGTCTTAAATTTCAGAGGGTTTATTTTTCGGCATACCAGCCCGGCCTGGGCAAAACGGACATACCGGGGGAACAGAATTTCCAACTGTCGCCCGATGACCGTTTCACCCGCGAACACCGCCTGTACCAGACCGATTTTCTCATGCGCTGTTACGGTTTCAAGTCCGAAGAACTGATCTTCCGGGAAAACGGCAACCTCTCGCTGGACATGGATCCCAAGGAAGTATGGGCCGTAAACCATCCCGAATATTTCCCCGTGAATATAAATACCGCGGCAAAAGAACAATTGCTGCGAGTACCGGGACTTGGTCCGCTTACCGTTAACAAAATCCTGAAATTGCGCAAAATTCACCGGTTGCGCGACCTCGAAGATGTCGGGGTAAAGGGCAAGTTGCGCGCCAAAGCATCCGCTTATACCATTTGAATACGTGTTATGTGTTACGTGTTACGTGCTACGAATTGCAGCGCCGGGAGCAGCCTTGCTCCTGCACAAGCATCTCTTAACCACGAAAAACACGAAAGACACGAAAAATCTAATGCCTTTTAACTGCAATAGTAGAAATTCTCTGATTTTGTTGATGACGTCCTGGGAGCGCCGGTCGCCAGTCCGGCATTCGCTAAAGTTGATATGTTTCTTTTCGATTATGATTGACGATTTATATGGCCTGTCTGCATTTTTAAGTATCCATTATGTTATGAACAATCACGACGTCCGCGTATGCCGGACTGGCGACCGGCGCTCCCAGGACATCATATCATCAGCGCACTCGTTTAGGTTTCCGCCCGAAGATGGCGGAGCTTATTTTGTCAAAGGCTCCGGTTGCGGTGCGGGCCGCACCTGCAACTACTTTTACTTAAACTTAATCAGTTATCAGTTATCTTCCCACTTCTCACGGTCTATGACCCACATTCATTTTCCATTTTCAATTTTCAATTTAATTGAAATTATATCTGAAGCGGTTATATTTTTTTATCCGGTAACTTTTTTAACCAACTTTCAGGTGTTATTATGAAAGAATATACTTTTATCTTCGTTTTCGCAAGCATGCTGCTCCTGATGACGGGCTGCGAAACTCTCAATCCCGGCGGCTCCCAGAGCCAATATGTTTCCAATCCGGACATTATCGAGCTGAAAAACGAAGTAGCGTTACTGAAAAGGGAAATCCATAATATCCGGAACAGCAATACCGGTATTGCCCAGAACCTCGCGTCCCTGCAGAACCAGATCAATTACGTAAATGAACAGAACCAGCAGCAGGCCAAAGCGCTGGACTCCTTAAGCCAGGAAATCAGCCAGGAAAAAACCCAGCGCCGGCAGGCGCTCGATAAAGTGGTCGAAACCGTCGCCGACCAGACCGCAAAAACCGTCAATTCCATCGCGGCGCAAAGCGTTCCGAAACCATCCCCGGCTTCAGGCCCGGCAGCCGGAGCATACTACAAACATAAAGTGGCCGCCGGAGAAACCCTGAGCGCCATTGCCAGGGCTTACAAAGTATCCGTCACGGAAATTAAGGAAGCGAACAATATCAAAGGCCATATTATTCGTGTCGGACAAATTCTGCATATCCCCAAAAAATAAACCTGCCGCTTCACCTGGAACTCCGGCAAATAAGCCCATGGAGGAAAAATATCAATGAAACGCAGCAACGAACTTCTGCATTCAGGCTGGATGTCGCTGTTTACGGCTTTTTTTCTGAGTTCCTTTAATATCTGCGCGTTTTTCATGCTGGTCAATTTAAGTTTTTCGCAAAATCCGGACAAACGTACGGCATTCGTTTTCTGGAGCTGCATCGCTTATCTTTCACCGTTTTTCATCTTATCCGGCCCGGTACGCTATATGCTGAGCTGTTTTGCGCGGCGCAACCTCATTGTCTTCGCCCGTCTCGGCGAAGTCGCGATCATGACCGCCGGCTGCATAGTTCTCCGTTTTTTCCCCGAATCGGTCAGAAGCGAAGCGGCTTTATTCATAATCTTCCTGTTCGGCGTCGAAAGCGCATTCCTGTATCCGGCGGTTCAGGGGGTATGCTCCGATCTGTTCAGTCCCGTGCGGCACGCTGAAATCTGCGGTTCCAAAACCCTGCTGGTCTTTACCGGCGTGTTCACCGGCTGCACAGGCGGAGTTTTCATTTATTACAACACCCTCCGTCACCATAGCGGTTCAAGCAACCTGGCTGCCGCCCTGTTCGTCATGCTGAGCATTTTCAGCCTGATCCTGACAATGAAAGCCCCCGCCGGGATCGCGGACAAGCCGCGGGAAAAATTCAAATTCAGTCTGTTCGGCAATTTCCCCGGCAACCTGCTTGACGCCGCCAGGCTGCTGGGCGGCAAACGCTCGCTGCGGATAATCACTTTCAGCGAATGCTATATTCTGTCAGCCCTGATCTTTGTCGAAGGCATACTCATATGCTTCGCCAACAATAATTTCAGCCCGGAAATAAATCTCTGGCCCTCATACGCGGTAATGCTGCTGGCTCCGCTGGGAGGAATGGCTTTAGGAGCATTTTTCAGCAGCTTCATCGGCCGCAACGGTTTTGAGCTCGGCATGACTCCGGTCAGCTTCAGCGGTTTCATCCTGTTCCTGCTTCTCGCCGGCTTATTTCCCGGCACCCCGCACATATATTTCGAATGCGAAATTTTCCCTCGGCTGCTGATCTTCATATTTTTAGCCGGATTTTCCGGAGGCGCCGCCCTGCCCCATCTGCAGGCCTGGCAGTTGAGTTTCGTTTCCCGCGAATATCGCGCCTTATTCTGCATGGCCCGTTACGGGCTCTTTTGTCTGGCCGCGGTGCTGTGCGGAATAACCTGCTACGTACTGAGCGATTATTATCTGGTGACGACCACTCCCCTGGTGTATTTTGCGCTGCTTTCACTCGCCCTGATGCTGGTGGCCCTCTGGCGGGAACCGCAGTTTACACTGCGGTTCCTGGTTATGCTGCTCACTCATTCGATATACCGCCTGAGGATAACCGAAAAATATAAGATCCCGCTCCGGGGCCCGGCCCTGCTGGTGGCCAACCACGCGTCTTTCGCCGATCATCTGCTCCTGACCTCCTGTACGGTGCGCCCGATCCGTTTCATGATGCATGAAAGCTTTTACCGCCGGCGCTGGATTTATCCTTTCGCCAGATGGCTCAAGATTATCGAGGTTCCCGACGGCAAACCCAGAAAGCTCAGGGAAATGTTCAAAAAAACCAGGGACATGTTCAACAACGGAGAACTTATCTGCGTATTTCCGGAAGGCAACATCACCCGCAACGGCATAATGTCGAGCTTTAAAAAAGGCCTCAGCCTTATGCTCCCCAGAGATAAGGACGTACCGGTGCTTCCGGTACGCATCGGGATGTTGTGGGGAAGTATTTTCTCCAACTTCTACGGGAATTTCAAACTCCGCTGGCCGAGCGAAATTCCGCATCCGGCCAGTATAATAATCGGCGAACCGATCAGCCCGGACTCATCGGGATACGAAATCCGGCTCGTCCTTTCCGAAATGGCCGCGGAAATAGAAGCTATCCCCCATGACCGGGAACGCCCGATCCATACCCAGTTCGCTTACCTGGCGCAGAAACACCCGTTCCGCAAAGTTTTCAATGAATATGACGGCAGCGACTGGAAAGAACACAGCAACTTTTCAGTTATGGTCAAAGCCGTTATCCTGAGCCGCGAAATCAGGAAAATGGTCCCCGATGACTGTGAATACGTCGGAGTGATGCTGCCCAATACGGTAACTTCGGTAGTTGTCCTGCTGGCAATTCTCATGGCCGACAAAACCCCGGCGATCCTGAACTTCACCGCTTCCCGCCCGGCCGTCAAGACCTCCATGGAAAAGGCCGACCTGACCTGCGTCCTGACCAGTGAACGCTTCCTCAAAAAAATCGGCTTCGAGCCCTGGCCGGAAATGTTCATGCTGGAAAGACTCGCCGGGAAAATATCCCGCGCCAGGAAGATCGGCGCCGTTTTAATGGTCGCGTTCTTCCCCTGGCGCGAACTGATGAACATAATTTCGCCGCTGAGCTACGACAACGTCAAGCGCACGCTCGTGATCATTTACTCCAGCGGTTCGACCGGAATTCCCAAGGGCGTAATGCTTTCCCACCACAACATCAACAGCAATATATATTCCCTGATCAGGATAGTGAACTGGACCCCTGCCGACAGCGTTCTCGGCAATCTGCCGCTCTTTCATTCCTTCGGTTTCCTGATATGCTTCTGCCTGCCGATAGCCAAGAATTCAAAAATAGCGCTGGTGCCCAATCCGCTCGACGCCCAAATGGTCGGCTACGCTTTGAAGCGGCTGAAAGCGACCGTAATGCTGGCGGCTCCGGGATTTCTGCAGGCTTACATACGCCGCTGCAAACCGGAGGATTTCGCCTCGCTGCGCCTGGTCATCACCGGGGCGGAACGGCTGCGCAGGGATATTTCCGACAAATTCAGGGAACTGACCGGCCTGACCATTGCCGAAGGTTACGGGTGCACCGAACTTTCCCCGGTGGTTTCCATCAACGTGGCTAAATCAATGCAGAATCTCGGGACAAGTATCGGCAAGCCGGGCAGTATCGGAACTTCGATGCCGGGCATCGCCACCAAAATAGTCGATCCAGAAACGTTCGTAACCATGCCGCCGGATACTGACGGCTTGCTGCTGGTCAAAGGCCCGAACATCATGCAGGGATACCTCAAGGAACCAGAAAAAACCGCCGAAGTCATGCACGACGGCTGGTATATCACCGGCGATATCGCGCAAATGGACCCGTCCGGGCGCATAACGGTTACCGGCCGGATGTCGCGGTTCAGCAAGATAGCCGGGGAAATGGTGCCGCACGAACTCCTTGAAAAGGAGATCAACGAGATAATTCAGGCCACGGAATGCTGCATTGGCGTCTGCGGGATCGAAGACGGCAAAAGAGGCGAAAAACTTGTCGTTTTTTATTCGCACCCCGACCTTGAACCGGAAAATATCATTCTGGAACTCAGGAAACGGAACATCGCCAACCTCTGGATTCCCAAGGCGGAAAATTTTATTAAAGTCGATCACGTGCCCATTCTCGGCAGCGGCAAACTCGATGTCGCCGGAATAAGAAAATTGTGCGAGGAATTAGCAAAACAAAGCAAATGAAAGGAGCAGAGTTATGAGTGACTGTATTTTCTGTAAGATCGTTGAGGGCGAAATCCCTTCCGTTAAAATTTATGAAGACGACCTGGTCCTGGCCTTTATGGATATCTCCCCCATTAATAAAGGACATATCCTGGTAATCCCCAAAGAACATCACCCGGCTTCATCCACCATCTCGGAAGCGACCGCCGGACGCATGTTCCATATCGGCAGCAAAACAGGCGTCGCCTTGCGCCGCGCCCTGGATTATGACGGCTTCAATCTGCATCTGGCCGACGGCGCCTGCGCCGGGCAGGTGGTAATGCACGCGCATCTGCACGTCGTCCCGCGCGGCGTCGAGGACGGTTTCCACTGGAACTGGCGGCACTTGAAATATGCCGACGGCGAAGCCGCCGAAACCGCCGAAAAAATCATTGCCAAACTCAAAATATAACCGGACTTCAAACTTAAATCGGCTGGAGGTTTTTATCATGCCGGAACGCAAAAGAATATGTATTCTCACTTATGCCAGCAGCTGGAGCGCCCTGGCCGCCGCCCGATGTCTCGGCGCCGCGGGCATCGAAATAATCGCCGGAGACCATAATATCCTCGCCACCGGCTGTTTTTCCAAATACAGCAAACACTGTTTCCTGTATAAGAACCCGGAATTATACCAGCGGGAATACCTTGAAAAACTCCTTGAAACAGCGAAAAAATACGGCGGCAAAAATGTGGATATGGTAATTATGCCCATGCATACCGACTGTTTTGTGCTCGCGGCCCATCAGGAGCTTTTCGACGGCGTCGCCAAACTGGCGCTGCCGACTTTCGACCAGATAAAGCTTGCCGGCAACAAAGCCCTGCTCGCCGGTTTCTGCCAACAGCATAACATCAACATACCGAAGACCATTCAGCCGAAAAGCCTTGAGGAATTTGCCGCGAATATCGAAAATTTCAAATTCCCGGTTTTCATAAAACCGCAGGAGTCGAATGCCTCCATCGGTTTGAAAAAAGTCTCAACCCCGGAAGAAGCGCGGCAGTTTTTCATAAGTTCAATTAAAGAACACAATTCCGGCCCGGATGACTATCCCATTATCCAGGAAGCGGTCGCGGGTGAAGATTTCTGTTCCACATTCATTTTCAGCCACGGGGTTAAAAAAGCCTCGATGACCTATCATAATATCCTCGATTTCCCGCCTAAAAGCGGCATGGGAGTACTGCGCGAAAACGTCAACGCCGAAGAAATGGAAAAAATCGGCGCGAAAGCCCTCGAACTGATGAACTGGCACGGCGTCGCTGAGGTGGATTTCCGCTGGGACGGCAAAAACGCCCCTTACCTGATCGAGATAAATCCGCGTTTCTGGGGCGGTCTCGGCCAATCCATCGCCGCCGGCTGGAATTACCCGAATATGCTGTTCCAGCTGGCAGTGGACGGGGACATTCCGGAAATGAAACCCCGGGCGAAAGATATTAAAACCTTCAATCCGTGCCTTATTTTCCTGTTGCTGGCGGAGGAATTCATGGAAGCCAAACACCCGATCAGGGAAATAGAAGCGGCTTTCCATACCCTG
>JAQUOK010000057.1 GCA_028717165.1 Victivallaceae bacterium
CCCATTTCAATTTTTGGATATTCGGCAGTCTGGATGTTTTCAACCTTATCGATTTCAATTCCTGCCGGATAAAACCTGACCACGAATTCAGAAAATGTTTCCAGCTTCTGGTTGAAGAGTTTTCCCGGAATAATATTGGTTCTTTTTTGCAATGCATCAGATATCTGTCCTCTCTGATAGAACCTTTTTTAATGGAGGCGGACACCCGCGACTTGTTTGAAAAAGCTAAGCGGATAAGCCGGTTTAAAGGGGCGCTGGAAACCATTAACGAAAAATATGATCAGAATCCTGATCTCGAAAAATTAGCGAAATCAACCAATTGGACGCCGCATTATTTTTCCCGGATGTTCAAGGATACTTTCGGTTGCACCGCTTATCAGTATCTGATAAATCAGAAAGTGGCAAGAGCTAAAAATCTACTTTTGAACAGTAATCGTTCCATAAAGGAAATCGCCGAGCTCTGCGGTTTTGAAGATCCCTATTATTTTTCTCGGATATTCAAAAAAAAGGAATTTGTTTCACCTCGGCAATATCGGCGGAATTTTTCAAAGTATTAAGAGCTTATCAACTAATAACCGGAAACATTGCGAGATGTATATGTCAAGGGATAGCGGAGCGCGATGAGATACATTTTGTAAAGACAGGGAAGATGACTGGAGCTTTTGGCCGCGGTCTGAATTCCGGCAAAAATAAAAATATAACGAAACCGACGTTCGGGACGCGGCCGATCGTCGGCCTCGTTACTCTGGCCGAGCCTGAGCGTAGCGCATTTTTTCAGGACGCTGAACGTGCGAGCTGCAAGAAAAACGTTGTATGTCCACTTCTGTCGGAGCCATCTAATTATTCATTTTTACATCATTTTTAAAATGGTGTCAGCGCTTGAAAAAACGTTTAAGTTAAATATATTTAAAACATAAAAACGGAACCGTAAAAAATGAAAAAGATACTGATTTTCGGCATATTGCTGCTGTTGCAGAATGTTTTACCGGCGAAAATGGTAATAGCTGATACGATCGGGCAGGAAAAGATCGTGCGCAGCCTTGCTTTGAGCCTGACCCAGGATCGCAGCGTTGAAATAGAATCCGCCAGGCTGACGGAAGCTCTACGGGATTTACGGCAGGGCAAAGTTGACCTGGTGCTCAGCAACTACAAACTTGACAGCAAACAGCGCGTGAGTATGAACGTGAATTGCTACCGCTATGCGCTGGCGCCGTTGCTGGCGGTCACGAACGCAGCGAACAAAATAGACAATATAAGTCTGGAAAACCTGAAGAAGGTGCTTAAGGGGGACATTTTGACTTGGCGTCCCCTTGGCGGAGAGGCTTACATAATCAATCTTGCGATAGTAAAAGATGATCAGCCCGGAATGACGGCATTGTATAAGGAGTTTTTAAATAAATCCGCAGTGAAAGCCAAATATCTTCCGGTTAGCAACGCCCAGGGCATCGGCGTATTGGCCTCCATAAAAGGGGGATTTCTGGGAATTTGCGGTTTCGTAAACCTGCCGCTGGCCGCGAAGCCCCTGGCCATAAACGGCGTCAGGCCGACAATTGAAAATATCCGTTCCGGCCGCTATCGGCCGACGGCGGAATACTGGGTCTGGATATCCGACCGGGATGATTTCAAAAACCGGCCCGGCTATAAATCCGCGCTTGATTTTCTGCAACTGCTCCGGTCTCCGGAAGCGGTCAGGCTTATAGAAAGCTGCGGGTTCCTGTCCAGCGTCAAACCAAACCAGAGGGAATAAAATTATGCGCAACATCAAAGAACTGGCGTTTGATAAGATCACGGTTGCCCCGTCGCTCCTGGCGGCAGACTTCGGTGAGCTCAATACGGAAATAAAACGCGTAACGGATGCGGGAGCGGATTTGCTTCATCTCGATGTCATGGACGGACATTTTGTGCCTAACCTGACGATGGGGCCGCCGCTGGTAAAATCGATCCGGAAAGCCAGTGATTTGATTTTCGACGCGCACTTAATGATTACCGATCCGCTGAAATACGCGCCGGCCTTTATTGAAAGCGGGGCGGACCACATAACTTTTCATGTCGAACTGGATTACGACCCGGCGGAAGTAATAAAAACCATAAAAAGATGCGGAGCGACCGCCGGGATTTGCGTAAAACCGAAAACCCCCGCGGAAACGGTTTTTCCTTATCTGGATGACGTGGAGATGGTTCTGGTCATGACCGTCGAACCCGGTTTCGGGGGGCAGAGTTTTATGGCGGACATGATGCCGAAAATAACGCTTCTCCGTGAGGAAATCCGCCGCCGCCGCCTCAAAGTCCATATTGAAGTTGACGGCGGCATCGACGGAATAACCGTTGAGACCGTAGCCCGTGCCGGTGGCAACATGATGGTTGCCGGAACCGGCGTTTTCCGTCACCCGGAAAGCGCCGCCAAAGGTATTGCGGAGCTGCACGCCGCCACGAAATTTTTATAAACGCCGCCGGAAACGCTGAATATTTTTTACATCCAGCCGGTAGCTTCACCAAGAAGTTTCGAATAATAAACGAAATCCGGCCACGAAACATCCGACGGAACGCCATGGTCACATGAGGGTATGAAGCCGCCGGATTTAATGACGGGGGCAAGACGTTTCATTTCCGCTTCGATGAATTTGCCGCCTTTGGCCATTCCGCGTTTGTCGACTCCGCCCCGGTAAGCCATTTTTTTACCGAAACTGCGGCGGAATCCGTTAATATCGTTTCCGGCGGCGACTTCGACGGGGTCGCAGACATTGATGCCTGCTTCTATCCATATCGGGATGAGTTCCCCGATAAAACCGTCGGAATCACAGGCATATACGGGAACCCCGGCTTTTTTGATAACCTGCCCCCAAGCTTCCCAGACCGGCAGCAGAAAGTCGCGGGTCATGGGCGGAGAGAGCATGGAGTACCCTTTGTATGCCATATCCTCGGAAATGTGAACCATATCGGGAATACAGTATTCAAAGGCGTTTTCCAGAAGTTCAATAATATAATCGCGCCAGAAATTCAGCATGTCCCTTACCAGTCCGGGATTGTCATAAAACATCATGCTGAGCCCCTCGAAGCCGCACCATTCACGAAGCTGCCAGTAAGGTCCGGAAAAGTGAAAACCGAGAAAGTTTTCCCGGCTTGCGAGTTTACCCTTCAAAACCTCCTTATCCGCCGGATAGCGGGACGCATCGTCCGCATTGTAGCGGGGTTTCATATTTTCCCAGTCCTGCCGGTTTTCCACCGGACATTTTATCCAGCGGCGGGAGACGAAGTCTATTGCGTTGCGCAGATACTCCACGGAAAACTCGCTGCCTATTTCACAGATATTGCCTTTCCAGTCCTGGACGATTTGAGAATCCGCTTTTTTTTCAATGATTTTTTCTTCAAAATGCGGAATCATGCGTTCGTCAACAGAAAAATCGGCTCCGGCCGGCGGGAAATCAAGTTTTCCGCCCGCTTCCCGATAGGCGTATTCGGTTATTTGTTCCGGCCTTACGTATTCCGGCAATCCTTCCTTATGCCAGCGGGCGCGGGTGGATTCCCGGCCCGAACCCGGAATAAACGGGATCCTGTCCGGTTTGCCGAAAAGCAGTGTTTCCAATGTCCTTTGCCGAGCGTTCATTTTTGTATACTCCATATTTATTGATTTTTCAGCTTTTTAAAAATATTTGCTTTTTATATAATTTTACATATATTATTCATAGATAACAATAGACGTATCAATCACATTTATGGACAAAACGACTTTAGATACGACAAAAATATTCGTTTCCGAAATATTCCGGACGCCGTTAAGCGCGGAAAGGGAAATCGGCCTTTGGATAGACAGGATCGGGGTAAGCGGAGCCAGGCCAAAAACGGACAAGCTGCGCATACTCGGCCTGTATGCGGCGGTAGGCATCGAATCAGGCTCCGGTTTTTATTACAGTGAAGCGGGCGGGAAAATTCCGGTCAGCGCCGGGGATACGATGATTGTTTTCCCGGATATTCCGCACCGGTATTTCCCGGAACCGAAATGGGAAACCAGGTTTGTTGTCTGGAACGGTCCGGAAGCAGTAAAACTCGAACGTTTAGGTTTTCTGTCCCGGGAACAGCTTGTGATTCCTGCCAGCGCCAGTGCGGTTGTTGAAGCCAATAAAGCGCTGCTTGAAATTATTCACCGGGAAGACCTCGGTTCAATCCTCGCCCGGAAAAATATTGCGCTTGAAATGATCCTCAATCTTCACTGCGGCCGCCTGTCTGAAGGAAAACATAAACATACTGATTCGCAGATAGACAGGGCCGTCAGTTACATGCACAATAATTATACCGGAAGTCTTTCCGTCTCGGAATGCGCCGCGGGGGTTAATATGAGCGAAAGTCATTTCCGGCGGCTTTTTAAACAGCGGACGGGGCGGAGTCCGAAAGAATTCATTCTGGCGTTGAGAATTTCAAAAGCGAAAGCACTGCTTTCCCGTGGCGAATCCATAAAAAGAACCGCGGAACAGGTTGGGTGGGATGATGAATTTTATTTCATGCGGATATTCAGAAAAGTATGCGGTATTTCCCCTGGAAAATTCCGGCGCTGAAGCTTTATTTGTCTTCGCCGTCCCTTCCGTCAACTGCGGCGATCCATTTATTGCCGATTTTATGCAGATCGACATGATGCATTCCGGCTGCGTTCCAGCCGCGCCCGCTCCCGGCGAGCAGCGGTCTTGCTGAAACCGGCTTTTCCGAATATGCGGTTTCAGTCAGTTCGGTTATTTCAAAGGCGAAGACCTGTATGCCGTAACACGGGTCACAATCCTGCGCAAACCTGTAGGGGCGGCCCTTATAGATAATGACCCGGCCGCCCGGCCGTGAAATATGGGCGTTGAATTTTATGATGGGATTCATGGGATGAGGCTTCCACTTTCCTTCCAGGCTGTCCGCATAATACAGATTAAGAATATTGCTGAACTGCGTTGTTATAAAGAGCCACCACTTATTATTATACCGGAATATTGCGGGATCTACGAAAGAATAACCGGAAATAAGATTTCCGACATATTTCCATTTATCCGGAAATTTTTCAGCCTTATATAATCTTACCGTCAGATCCTGATGGCTTTCCGGCACCAGGTAATATTCCCCTTTCCACTTGAAAACGTTGGGAAAAGACAGGTGAAATTTCTCATTGAGAATAATTTTCCCGTATTTCCAGTTTTTCAGGTCTGAGCTTTCGGCAAAAGCGATGTCCCCTTCATGGTCTGCCCGGTTCATTGCCTCAAAAAACATGAAAAACCTGCCGTCTTTTTCAATCATGAACGGGTCGGCGACATAAAGGGCGTCGCCGCACTTCCTGCCGGTAAGCACCGGATTGGAAATGCCGGCGGCAGCTTTGAGGGCAAATGGAGACGAGCCTTCGTAAATCCCTATGGACCACGGCCCGTAAGCCTTTTCTTCCGGCAGGGATTTGTAGGCGTCTTTGAGCTTGTAATACGGGAAAAATTTATATTTATGCATGAACAGCCCCCAAATGAGGCCGATCATCAGCGTCATGAAGAACATGACCAGCGCAAAAAATCTTTTCTTTACAAAAAACGACCGTGTATCAGCAGAAGTTTTCTGTTCGTTCGGCATAGGCGCTCCCGGATATTTTTATCTTTTTCCAAAATAAATACCAGCTAATATAGTACGGAAAAGCCTGAAAACAAAGATGACCGGAAGTTTTTTCGGAAGGAATTAAAACAAAAACCTTCATTGAAGGGGAAACTCCCTCCAATAAAGGTTTTTTATCCAGGTAATCGCCTGAAATTATTTTTTGAGGTCTAGGGCTTCAAGCTCGTTGAATACTTCGCCCATATCCACCATTTCGTCGCCGGGCTTCAATGCGGCGGAATATTCCTCTTCCGCGACCTTCAGGTCAGCTTCGGAGAAATCTTCTTTCGCAGCCTTGATGCTCAGTCCGATTCTGCGTTCCTCGGTATCGACTTTAATGACCCGGGCTTCAACTTCATCGCCGATATTCAACATATCCTTGACGCGTTCGACATGGTCTTTGCTGATCTGGGAGATGTGAATCAGGCCGTCTATTTTGTTTGAGAGTTCGACAAACGCGCCGAAAGCGGTAACTTTGGAAACTTTACCCTTGACGATATCGCCGACTTTGTAAAGTTCATTGATTTTCGCCCACGGATCCGCTTCGTTCTGCTTCAGGCCGAGGGATATGCGCTGCTGGTCGGGATTGATATCCAGAATGACCGCTTCGACTTCGTCGCCCGGCTTGAGAAGTTCGGTTGGATTGTTGATCTTGCGCGTCCAGCTCATATCGGAAACGTGGATCATGCCGTCAATATCGTTTTCGATTTCGACGAATGCCCCGTAGCTGGTCATATTGCGGACCTTGCCCTTGATCTTGCTGCCGACCGGATATTTGTCGGCAAGGACTTCCCACGGATTGCGCTCTTTCTGGCGGAGACCGAGGGAGATTTTTTTGTTTTCCTTGTCGATGTCCAGGACAACCGCTTCGATTTCCTCTCCGACGCTGACGACTTCTCCGGCTTTGGTGATGCGCTTGGTCCAGCTCATTTCGGAAACATGGATCAGGCCTTCGACGCCGTCCTCGATTTCCATAAACGCGCCGTAAGGCATGATATTCACGATGCGGCCCTTAACCATCGAACCGACGGGATATTTGCTTTCGACAGCTTCCCACGGGTTTTCGCTTTTCTGCTTGTAACCGAGGGAAACGCGTTCCTTGTTATAGTCGATGTCAAGGATAATGACCTCAACGTCCTGGCCGACTTCCATCATTTCCGAAGGATGAGTAATGCGGCCCCAGGACATATCCGTAATGTGCAGAAGTCCGTCTACGCCGCCGAGGTCGATGAATACGCCGAAATCGGTAATGTTTTTGACTACGCCTTTGCGGATCTGGCCGACTTCCATATCTTTCAGGAGAGAAGAACGTTTGTCGCGCAGTGATTCTTCAAGGAGCTCGCGGCGCGAAACCACGATATTATGGCGGTCCTCATTGATTTTAAGAACTTTGACGTCGTATTCTTTGCCAATATATTCATCCATGTTGCGGACCGGTCCGATGTCGATCTGTGAACCCGGCAGGAACGCCTCGACGCCGTCAACATCCACTATAATGCCACCTTTAACGCGATGCTTCATGATGCCTTTTACGACGCTGCCTTCCGCGTTTTCGCCGGTAACCCTTTCCCAGGCCTTGATGGAATAAGCTTTTGCCAGGCTAAGCTCCGGCATGCTGTTTTCATTTTCGATCTCTTCGAGGAAAACATCGATTTTGTCGCCGACTTTCGCTTCTTCCCATTTACGGAATTCGCTGAAATGCACAAAGCCTTCCGCTTTATAGCCGATGTCAACGAGCGCGCCGTCGTTGCGTTTTTCCACGATACAACCTTCGATAATAGAACCTTCCGCAAATTCGCCCTGGGCTTCATTTCCGAGCAGGGCGTCCATTGAAGACATATTGCTTAAGTCTACAAAATTCATCTGATCGGCATTTTCTGGTGTTTTTTCTTCTGTCATGTTGTTTTTTCTGGTTAGTTTGTTTAAGTTATTTATTTCGTTCAACCCAATTTAAAATCCGGTTTATCTGTCCGGAACTTAAAAACGACGAACTTTAATGATACACCCCGATAAAGAAAAAATCAAGCTTTTAAAAACATAAATCCCTAAAGAAACCGGATTTAGATAAAAACCAACGCCGGAACAGGGGATTTTTGAAAGGCAATTAATCGGGGAAAAAAGAGGAAGTTTTTTTCCTTGCCGGCCCCCCCGGGCCGATTATCCTGACGGGGCGGCTGGTCTTTTTTTCATATTTTGACTGGATATTACGAAAAAGCCGGATATATTATCTCAGATTTTTATTTCAAGGCAGTTTACGACAGAAGGGACGGGTTATGAGACCATGGATTGAGAATTTGCTGGCGTTACAAAAAGTCGACATGCGTATTATCAATTTACATTTGCGTCTGAAAATGATTCCCGGGGAAATAGCTAAACTCAAACAAAAAATAGAAAGCGCCGAAACAAATATCGCAGAAGCGAAAAGTTCAATGCAGAAAACCGGCCTGGAAATCAAACAGACGGAATCCGCGATCACCGAACTCAATAAAAAAATTGAACACCTGCAGCAGCAGTCTTCCCTGGTAAAAAAGAATACCGAATACCAGGCCATGCTCATTCAGATAGACAATCTGAAAGCAAAAATCAGCGAACACGAAACTGCCGAGTTGATATTATTCGATCAGGATGAGGCGAATAAAGAAAAATTCAAGGAACTGGAGAAGGCGTTCGGTGCAGAAAAAGGCGGCATTGAAGAGGAAATCACCGAACTGATCGAACTTGAAAGTGAAATAAAAGCTGAAATAAAACAGTTGATGAAAACCCGGCAGCCGCTTGAGGCCAGGATAGACAGCGCCATTCTGCCCCAGTACAAACGGCTGCTGCAAACCGGGCGTGCTCCTTTGGCAAAAGTCAACGCGTCAGGAATCTGCAGCAACTGTCACCTGAAAATAACTCCTCAAACCATGACCGAGACCAAAAAAGAAGCCGTTGTTTATTGTGACAACTGTTCATGTCTGCTTTATCTGGAACAATAAAGCAGTAATATAATTGTTCACATTCTTTTCAATATGAAAACGCTTTTATCGAAAAAAATCTGTGTTGTGATGAGTCAATTTCCTGATTCAACCCAGCCTCATTTTTTAAACCAGCTTAACGTTCTGTTGCAGATGGGCTATTTTCTGCGTATAATTTCCCTGAAAGCGCTGCCGGTGCAAAAAGACCTGTCTGAATATTCCAGACTTGAAGAACAGAGTTTTTCTTTAAAGCTGACCAAGCGTCACATTCCCCAAGCCCTCCTGACGCTGTTCCTGCTTGGCATGATTGCCCCGTTCAAGTCATTTAAGGCTTTCGGCGCAATGCTGAAAATGCTTTTCCGCTTTAAAGACCGGAAACAGGTGATAAGGAATTATCTTCAGGCGGGAATACTGATCAATCAGCATGTCATTGATAAAGAAATCAGCCATCTGCATGCGCATTGCGAACCCAATGCGGCGCGCACAACGTATCTGGCCTCTCTGCTTACTGGCCTGAATTCCAGTTATCTTACTTTGCCCGGAGAAATATTCAAACCAGACTTTCCGCTTCTGAAGCCGGCGTTGGTTCATAGTGTTTTTATCTTTACTTTATCCCGGTATGAAGAAAAGGTTCTTATCGAAAAAACCTTTGAAGATATTGAGCTGCTGCCGGAAATATTTCATTTTCTTAACGGGATTGATCTGGAAAAATTCGAGTTCAGGCGAGTTCTCCGGATTCCCCGGGAACCGTACCAGTTACTGACTGCAACCTGCTTAACCGATAAAAAGGGACTGGATACCATAATTTCCGCGTTGCGGCAACTTAAGGACAAAGGCCTGAAATTCAGGTACCGAGTGATTGGTGACGGTCCAGCCCTGCCGAAACTTGAAAAACTGGTAAAAACTCTCAAACTTGAGAGGGAAATAATATTTTACGGTGTCCTTCCGCACTATGAAATGCCCAGGTTGCTGGCAACCAGTGACTTATATGTTTTGGCTCCCGGGGGGCAGGAAAACGGCGAACAGGCTTCACTGTCTCTGGGAATCAGGGAGGCGATGGCTTCTGGAGTTCCGGTGGCGGCGACGGATTCTGAGGCGATGCGGGAACTGCTTGAGCCGGAAGAAACGGGACTGCTGGTTCCGGCAAATGATCCGTCAGCTTTTGCGTCAGCCTGTCAGCGGCTTTTGAGCGATAATGAGTTGCGCAGTCAGATCATTCTGAAAGCCCGTCTTAAGATTGAAGGCAGTTACGACATTCATAAACAGGCGCAGGCGTTTAATGATTACATTATCGGGCATAATTTGCCTTTATAAAAGAATAAATAATTTGTATTTTATAAATTCAGGATTAAAGTAAAACCTGTTAATTCAGAATATGCCGAAGTGGCGAAACTGGCAGACGCGCTAGACTCAAAATCTGGTTCCCGCAAGGGAGTGTGGGTTCGAATCCCACCTTCGGTACCATAGCTAGCCTAAAAACACATCAAAGAAGTACCATTTAGTACCGTTTTCAGCTTTGAAAAGCTTGAAAACAGCTTATATTAGCCATATCCGATATTTTTTTAACTTGAGAGGTAAATATGGCGGAAAAAACTATCAAACTTGATATTGGAACGATTTACAAGAAGAATCCGAGCAGCGGTTATTACTTCCGGTATCAAATTAACGGTCAGCGTAAAGCTGTAAGTCTGAAAACCAAAAATCAAAAAGAAGCTATAGCAAAAGCCGAGGAATTGCTTCCTGTGTTAAAGGCTTCAAATCTTGAAGTTATATCTGCTCATGTAAAGCGCGCCAAAGGTTTTACGAAGCATCGCAAGAGTCTTGAGTTGATAAAAGCGTGGGAAATTTATTCAACCCAGTCGGAACGTGCTACTCCAGCAACTGTAGCAGAACAACTCGGTTATAAAACG
>JAQUOK010000058.1 GCA_028717165.1 Victivallaceae bacterium
GCGTCATGGGCGGTTTTCAGCATGTATTCATAATCTTTTTTCAGCTCGTCCAAACTTCGCTTCCGGCGCCAGTAATCATTGGCACCAAGTTCGAAAACCAGAATGTCAGGATGCAGTTCCATAACGTCTTTCACAAAACGCTTCCGGCCGCCGCCGAGCGTGTCGCCGCCGATCCCCCGGTTGATAATTTCACAATCAGGCAACATCCGCGCCAGCCAGTCGGAATAACGCCCGCCCGGCCCGCCGCAGGCCGTAAGACTGTCGCCAAAACAAACTATCCGCATTTTTCCTCCTGAATCAGGTATTTTGCCGCTGCTGCAGCCGTTTATGGTCACGACCGCCAGTACGGCCGCAACTATAATTGAAAAACCAAACCGCATTTAGATGTCTCCCGGCATTTTTTATTCGATGTTCAAAGTTCGATGTTCATTTTTGGAATTTACCAGCATATATATAGTCGGGATCACCAGCATGGTAAAGAACGTACTGGCGATAAGTCCGAAGATCAGAGCCCAGGCCAGGCCGGAAAAGATCGGGTCAAGCGTAATCGGCCAGGCGCCCAGCATAGTCGTCAGGGCGGTAAGCAATATCGGGCGGAATCTGACCGCACCGCTTTCAATAATGCCCTGCCGCAGGCTTTTTCCCTGCCTGACCGCGTCCTGGATGAATTCGATAAGGACGATGCTGTTGCGGATAACTATGCCGCCGAGAGCAATCATTCCGATCATGCCGGTTGCGGTAAAGAATACCGGATCGGAAAATCCGGCCACTTCTCCGCCGCTTATCAGGTTCAGCAGGTAAAAGCCCGGCGCAATACCGATAATCGTCAGCGGAATGGCGCACATTATGATCAAAGGCATAACGACGCTGTCAGTCTGGATTATCAGAAGCAGGAAAATCCCGATCATCGCGATCCCGAAAGCTATCCCCAAATCCCGGAACACCCGCAGCGTGACCTGCCACTCGCCCTCTCCGGCCCATTCCGCCCTGATGCCTTCCGGCAGCGGCGAAACGGCCAAAGTATCCCATATGGTTTTAAGGATCAGCTCGCCCGGAGCCCGCCCGGCACATTCGGCGGTGACAAAAACGACCCGCTCAAGATTTTTATGGAAAACCGGCTGTTCCGCTTCCCGGCTGACGAATTTTCCGAGTTCGGCAAGCTGTACCATGTTGCCGCCCATGCCTTTCAGGCTCAGGCGGCTCAGGCGGCCGGTATCGAACCGGTCTTGATAAGGCAGTTGCAGATAAGCATAAAGCGGCGAACGTTCGCCCGGCATCCTGACCAGCACGGCTTTTTCGCCGTCCACAGCCGTTTTCAGTACGCCGGTTATCTGGTCCGGAGTGATCCCGTGCAGGGAAGCCTTGTCCCGGTTGATCTCAAATTCCAGACGTTTATGCGGAGCTTCAGACATATCGTCAATTTCAACAATATGTTTCGGGTCAGTAGCGCGGAGCCGGCCTTCCAGCACTTTTGCCCCGGCAACCAGTCCGCTGTATTTGTGATCCGGCCTTCCGTACACCTCCACCGTAATCGTCGAAAGCACGGGCGGGCCGGGCGGAACCTCGACAATATTGACTACGGCGCCGTATTTTTCGGCTATTTCGGTTATTCGTTTCCGGATCCGCAGGGCGATGGAATGGCTCTGCTGACTGCGTTTAGTCTTGTCCGCGAGGTTAATTCTTATATCCGCCTGACTGGAATCCCGGCGCAGGCCGTAATGTCTGACCAGGCCGTTAAAATCAATAGGGGCGTTAATTCCGGCGTAAGCCTGATAATTGTCCACTTCATTGACCGTGGCAAGGTATTTTTCCAGTTCCCGCGCGACGCGGGCGGTTTTTTCAAGACTGGTTCCTTCCGGCATATTTATAACCAGTTGCAGTTCATTTTTATTGTCGAAAGGCAGCATTTTGAGCGGCACTTTCAGCAACATCAGCAATGCCGAGGCAAGCAGCAGAACCATTACGCCGCCCAAAAGCAGCCAGGCGTTGCGTTTTTTCAGGAACGGCCTGATCAGCGCAGCATAAAGCTTCTTTACCCATTCCGGGGTGACGTCGGCATCAGGGTTCTCCCCTTTTTTAGCGTCTTTTGCCAGATTCTTGAGCAGTTTCAGGGACAGCCATGGAACGAAAGTCAGGGCGCAGACGGTTGAAAACGTAACGGTCAGCGGAACGTTTATCGCCATCGGGCCCATATACGGGCCCATCATGCCGGTTATAAAAAACATCGGGGTAAACGACACGATTATCGCCAGTGTGGACATTATCACCGGCGGGATGACTTCCTTCACGGCGGCCAGCGTCGCATGGAAGGGATCCATCAGCCCCATGCGGATATGCCGCTGGATATTGTCAACGTTGGTTATCGGGTCGTCAACCACCAGCCCCAGACTCAGGATCAGGGCGAAAAGCGTCACCCGGTTTATAGTGAAACCGGAAATGTAATTGACAAAGAGCGCCAGCGCGAAACTTACCGGCACGGCCAGCCCTACGACTATTCCCTCCCGCCAGCCCATGGTCAGGGCGATAAGCATTACCACGGTCAGGATAGCGAAAATCATGCTGGAAATAAGGTCGTTGACTTTGTCATTGGCGGTCTGTCCGTAATCGCGCGAAACAAGCATCCGCACATCATCCGGCAGGACTTTGCGGCCCAGTTTCTCCGCGGAATCGATGATGTCTTCGGCCACTGCCACAGCATTGGTGCCCTTCTTTTTGCTGAAAGCCAGCGTTACCGCCGGATAAGTCCTGTTTCCGGTTTGCCTGAAATACTTTGAAGCGGGGCCGAAACCGATATTGACGTAAGTGCGCTGCTCCTCCGGCCCGTCGCTTACTTCGGCGACGTCTTCGAGCCGGACGATCCGCCCGTTATCGGCGCTGATAACGGTTTTCCGTATCAGTTCCGCGTTTTCAAGTCCGGGAGTAGTAAGTATTTCCGCTTCTTTGCCGTTCAACATGGTTTTTCCGACCGTGCTCACGATATTATTGCGGGCCAATGCCTCCCGAATGTCGCTGAAACTTATTTTTCTGGCGGCAAGGTCTTCGATATCCGGTTCAATGGAAATCTCCCGCCGGTACCCGCCGAAAATCTCCGTCATTGAAATGTCGCGCAGGGAATCCAGGTGTGCCTTGAGTTCCTCCGCCATTCTCCTCAATTCGAAAGCGTCGCGTTCCGGTGAATAAAGCGTCAGCGACACAATCGGCACATCGTCGATTTCCACCGGGTCCACCCGCCAGCCGGTAACGCCCTGCGGCACAAGCTGCAGATTTTCCTCGATCTTGTCGCGTACCTTGACCATGGCATGGTCGCGGTCTTCGCCCACATAAAAACGGACGCTGACAAAAGCCGAATCCCGGCGGCTGATGGAATAAACATGTTCAACCCCGCCGATCTGCCATAAAAGGCGTTCGAGCGGGACAGAGACGAGTTGTTCGACTTCTTCCGGCGAATGCCCCGGGAATTCGACGATCACGTCAACCATCGGCACTACTATCTGAGGTTCTTCCTCACGGGGGGTCATGACCACCGCCATCACTCCCAGGAGCACGGCAAGGGAAATAAAGATCATCGACAACGGTCCGGAAAGAAAAGTCCTGACGGTTTTTATTATCAATCCCTGCGGTTCGTTATTCAGTTCCATAAATATTCCTCAAATCGTCGTCTTCTAAAATAACCTTCTCCCGCTCATTATCAAATAATTTAAATAATTCATCGACAAAATCCGGCCGGGAAATATAAAAACATTTTTTTGTCCCGATTTTGCGAAAGTCTATTATTCCGGCTTCCGCCAATATTTTCAAATGCTGGGAAAGGTTCGGCTGGGAAATATCAATTTCACGGTTAGTCAGAGTTGCGCAACTTGGACCTTTGACCAGAAAACGCAGTATGCGTAGCCGCGCCGGATGCGCTACGGCTTTGAGCCGTTCCGCGATTTTTCGTTCATTCGCCATTTTCAGGCATCCTCAAATTGCCCCGTCCGCAACAAAACCAGCGTACAGGCGTGAACAACTTTTATTCCGGCGTTCGCCAGCGCGGTTTCCAAAGCGGGATTTTCGGTTCCCGGATTGAATATGACGCGTGCCGGGTTCAATTGGAGTATGGCCGCTTCCTGAGCGGAAGAGATTTTAGCGCTCACATACATGGTCAGGGTACCGATCTGCGATTTGATCTTGTCCAGGCTTTTTATCACGGGCAGGCCGTGAATAACGACGCCGGAAGGGTTTACCGGAATGACTTCATAACCGTATTCAAGCAACATGCCGACCGCCTGGTTTGAGTAACGTTCCGGTTTCGGTGACGCCCCAAGTACCGCAACTGTTTTATTTTTTCTCATAACTGTCTCCGCCAATGCATAAACATAATAATTTTATTATATAAGAATAATCTTATATTTGCAAAAGTCAAGTGTTCCTTATTAAAAAATTAAAAGCGCAAGAGGACTTGCGCACGGCGTGTAAAACGTAATTTTATTTTTTTAAACGACTTTGTCAATCTGCGATATGGTGGTATATTTTTCACATGAAGAAATCATTGTCACATTTGCCGGAATACAAAAAAGATGAACTCAGGGCGGTTACCGAAATCATTACCGAAATGATCGACGCCGAATTCATTATCCTGTTCGGCAGTTACGCCCGCGGCGATTGGGTCGAAGACAAATACGTCGGCGACGACGGCATTCTTTACGAATACAAAAGTGATTATGACCTGCTTATCATCGTGAAAGACCTTGCGAAATACAGATACAAAGGCTATCGTGATAAAATTACCGGTAAAATCCTCAGAATGCTGCATCGTGATATTTATCTCAGTATTATCATGCACAGCGTCGATGAAGTCAAAGCGGCGATAAAACGCGGAAATTATTTTTTCTGTGACATTAAAAAAGAAGGAATACTATTGCATTCGTCCAGGCGTTTCCGGCTTCCCGTAGTGAAAGAACTCAACCCTAAACAGCGCCTGAGTAATGCAAAAAGAAATTTTCAGGACTGGTTTGAAAGCGCTAAAGGATTTTATCGTTTTTTTGAGGTTGGCTTAGAAGAAAATAACCTTAAAGGCGCGGCCTTTCAGCTTCATCAGGCAACGGAACATTCTTATCATACGGTTGTATTGGCATTTACCGGCTACAAACCCAAACTGCATGATCTTGAAATCCTCGGCATGCAGGTTGACCGTCTCAGCCCTGAATTCAAGGAAATTTTTCTCAAGAATACGGATGAGGAAAAACGGCTTTTCAAGCTGCTGAAGCAAGCCTATGTCCGGGCCAGATACGACATGGGTTACAAAATCACCAGAGAAGAACTCGAATATCTCGCAGAACGCGTAAAACTGCTTCAGACAATTACTGAAAGAGTCTGTAAAGAAAAAATAAAAAGCCTTGAAACATGTTTGTAGTTCCGCCTTCAGGCGGCAAGGTATTTTCACGTTTCCGGCGAATTTCCCGCGCTGCGAGCGTTGAAATAACATAAAAAAATTTGCACATAGCGTATTTATTGGGTATTTTATACTGTTTCAGGTTGAATTATTAACTTTTTATTTGTTCGAAAACGGTGTAGCCGCCCCTGTCCCCAGGGGCGCAGGGAACGTTGCATGAGTGTTAAACTCTGAAATTCCATTAACGTATCCTGCTCTCCTATGGGCATACGCGTCAACTTAAGATATAAGCCGGTAATCAGAACGCATAACCACGTCCTCTGGGCGTGGATATTTATATATAAAACAAACCTTAAACCGGGAGAAACAAAATGAAAAAGAGATCGCTCGCAGTTTACAGTTGCACCTTGGCGCTTTTTCTGGCTTTCGCCGCCGTCGGCTTCGGACAGAAACTTGAAATCGTGAAACTTCCCCAGCCGCAGACGGACGGGGGAAAACCCCTGATGCAGGCTTTAAAGGCCAGAAAAAGCAGCCGCGTATTCAGTAATAAAAAACTTTCCCCGCAAACGCTTTCCAACCTGCTCTGGGCGGCGTTCGGCGTTAACCGCCCCGACGGGAAACGCACCGCCCCGACAGCGAAAAACTGGCAGGAAATCGATATTTACGTCGCGCTTGAAGAAGGCGTTTACCTTTATGACGCGCAGACAAATACCCTGCAACCGGTTATGGCTAAGGACATCAGGGCGGCGGCGGGACGGCAGAAATTTACGCAGGATGCTCCGGTAAACCTGATTTTCGTTGCCGACTTTGACCGGATGCGGGGAGCAGATAAAAATTCCAGGGAGTTTTATTCGGCCACCGATACCGGTTTCATAAGCCAGAATGTTTACCTTTTCTGCGCTTCGGAAGGGCTTGCCACGGTTGTCCTCGGGTACGTCAACCGCCCTGCTCTGGCAGAACTGCTGAACTTGAAATCAACCCGGTATATCATCCTGTCGCAGCCGGTTGGATACCCCGGAAAGTAAGCTTAAGAATTCCTATATTATTGATATTCAAGCTGAAAGCAAAATGCCGGGAAAAAGTTTTTTTGCGATTTTTGTTGCTTTTATAGGATTTTGGGCTATTTTATATTAATAGATTCTTTTTTTTGAGCAGAAAGCTGCGGAATGGAATCAAAGTCAATTAATAAGAAGAGGTACGTTATGAGTACTGGGACAGTAAAGTGGTTCAATTCAGCCAAAGGTTTTGGATTTATCACTCCAGAAGAAGGGGACAAAGATTTATTTGTGCATCACTCTGAAATCAAAGTTTCCGGGTATGCAACACTTGAAGAAGGTCAGAAAGTGGAATATGAAGTCGGCGAAGGACCGAAAGGGCCTTGCGCGAAAAACGTTGTTCCCCAATAACGATAAACATGTTTTAAGTAGAGCAGGTTGAACGCCTGCTCTTTTTTTGTTATCCTCCTTGAAGGCAAAAAAAGAGGGGGCTTCTGCACTTTGCGCCACAAAAGTACCGGCTGTGCAATCAGAACCCCGTCCCTGTCAGGCTGCAATCCGACATAACCGGTCGCAAGCTTCCTTTTATTTTTATGCATGCAAAAGCAAATAAGCGGCAAAACAAAATATACGGGATGACACTACTGTCAAGTCAAGCTTGTAATGTCGTATAATTATGCTATATTGTTTTCTCAACCGGAGGAAGCAATGAAAAAATACAAAGTGACTTTGACGAAAGATGAACGGCTGGAGCTGGAATCGATATCAGCGAAAGGCAACCACAGATCGCAGAAGGTACTGAACGCATTAATTCTTCTTGCTTGTGATGAAGGTGATTTTCAAAACAACCGGAGCAAAAACGAGGAAATCTCCCGCGTTTTAAACATCAGTATGAAGAAAATTGACCGGGTCAAAAGACGTTTCATCGAAGATGGTTTTGAGATTGCGGTTAACGGCAGTAAAAGCAAACGCGTTTACGCGAAGAAAGCGGATGGAGATTTTGAAGCTCACTTGGTGGCTTTGAGTTGTGGAAAACCACCGAAAGGACATTGTCGATGGTCATTACGTTTGCTTGCGGACCAAGTCGTCGAGCTTGAATATATTGATGCGGTATCTCATGAAACAGTAAGACAGGCGCTAAAAAAAACGAACTTAAACCTTGGAAAAAGAAAGGATGGGTGATTCCCCCGAAACATGATGCCGCATTTGTTGCCCACATGGAAAATGTGTTTGATGTTTACAAACGTCCATATGATCACTGTCATCCCGTTGTGTGTATGGATGAGTCGCCTCGTCAGTTGATTGGTGAAGTAAAAGCTCCAATATCTGCAATGCCAGGAGAATTGGGAAAATTCGACTATGAATATGAACGTAAGATGCAATGTTTTTATGGCTTGTGAACCATTGGCAGGGAAACGGATAGCAAAAATAACAGAGCGTCGAAAAATCCCCGATTGGGCACATCTCATGGAGGACATTGCTTCAAACTATGAAAATGCAGAACTAATAACACTGGTAATGGATAATTTGAATACTCACAAGCCGGAATCGTTATACGAAACTTTTCCACCGGAAAAGGCAAAAGCATTATGGGACAGGTTTGAGTTCGTCTATACGCCAAAACACGGAAGTTGGCTGAACATGGCGGAAATAGAACTCAATGTGCTGATAGGGCAATGTCTGAACAGGAGAATCGATAATATGGCGGAAGTACGGGAAGAGACGGCGGCGTGGTTACAGCGCAGAAACAATCTTGAGGCGAAAATAAACTGGCAATTTACTACCGCTGATGCGCGAGTGAAATTGAAGGGGCTTTATCCGACTTTACAGGCTTGACTTGACAATAGTATAATGTCCGACATGTAGCTTCGACTGTTCCCCGCCGTGCCAATATTTTACTTGTGGCTTGATGGAAAATTCCACATTACAAATTATTTTTGCATCTGAGCCGTAGTGTTAAGTCAAACGTCTAATGTCGCTTACGCCCCTAGGGACAGGGGCGGCTACATCATTTATCTTTTACCTGCGTTTCCCGACAAACCACGGCTGTCCCCAGCCGTGCCATGGGTCAACCGATGATTGACTTAACAGTAGGTATTTTTGCCCTCGATGCGGACAAAAAAGGACTTCCGCGCCTTGATAAGGAAAAAGCGCGGAAGTCAGAGGGGGAAAATATCCTGGGAGAATAAATATTTATAACAACTTTATTTGGGTTTTGAACAATAATTACGCCAAATGAGGTTATAAAAATTTAAGCTTGACCGCTTAAACTCAATTTCCGGCGGCCCCTAGGCTTTCAAGGCGTTTCCTGTAATGTTCGAGCCTTTGAAGATACTCATTTTTGATAAGTCCAAACTCTGATTCCAACAGATCAATTTCCTCGAGAACTTCAAGCCTGCTTTTTGCTTTTTCAATCTCTTCTCTGACGTTTGCTTTCTGATTCGACATACTTCCTCCAAAAATTTTTTACTGAATTTGCGTTTTTGCGAATTGTTTTGTAATATTATGCTCAACTCAGGTATCTGAGAACATTTCTTCTTAATAAATTTATGCACTGCCTGACGGCTTACGCCGCGCTGCCGCGCCATTTCACTGAAAGAAATTCCGGGGTTTCCGACTTTACAGTCCAGCATATCCAAAGTCTGGGTATCCAGCGCCAGCAGAAAAGCTATTACTTCCAGAAGCTCGCTCCGGGAATAAAGCCGTTCCTCTTTTTCTCCCCCCGAAGGCAAAGCATCCGAAGGGTGCATAACTGTCATATTCGACGGTACGGTCAATTCGCTGACCATATCCCATTCCAGCATCTGATGCGATAATTTCGGGGGATCAGATGCGTCCCGGCACCATTTGCGCAATTTACACTCGGCGCAGTCTTTTCGTTTGTTGAATGACGTTCCATAGCATTCCATAACAGAAAATTCCTCCTCTTTTTATTAATTTGGTCATTATTGATGCCGCTTAATTTTTATGGCGGCATGCCGTTAAATCATCTTTTATTATTAGTTTTCTCAAAAAACTGCCGGATATAATAAGAAATATTGTAAACCCGGATGAAAAGAATTGTTTTTTTATCTTTTATTAAGTTTAATCTTAAGTCATTTTTGGGTAAACGCCTCCTTTTTTAACGATTTAACTTTTTTGTGAGCCTTTCTGTAAATTTGCATTTTTAAGCAAGATATAACAGAAAAATTCCTTTATTAACCTGTCATGCAGCACAAAAAATCCCTGGATAAATCTTGCGCAAAGGGCAATGGAATTTTATATTCCAGATAATTTATTTAGAATATGCTTAAATATATAAAGGAAAGGCTAAATAGTCAATAGCTTTTTTGTTTTTTTTCCATTTTTTTTCCATTTTTTTTCTTGAAGTTAAGCTAAGGATATACTATTATATTTTATGCGGTTAAGTTTATGTTTAATGAAGCAGGACGAATTATGAAAAATAATGTTGCAAACAAGGATATAAACGGCTGGTCTGTGATCTCCAAGTGGCTGAATATAAAAGAAAAACGGCAGTCTGACCTGGCTGGCCTGTTAAACGTTACCGCATCAGCGATATCCCAGATAAAAAGCGGGAATATACTTCTGAACGCGACTCAGATCAGCCTGATACTTGATTATCTTCAAATAGATTCCCGTGACATGTGCGCGTTGTATACGCTTATTTTTAATGCCCGGCTGAACAGCAGAGTCTGTGATGCCCGGGATCACGAGCAGAAACTGGTTGTTAATATAGCCGATACCGATACGGAAACAGGTTTTTCTGTTTCTTCTGAAGTCAAGGATCCGTCTTCAGAGTATGAGGGAGCATTTCGGCGCGTGCCGTTGATGACGTTCAAGCAGGCGATGAATTATGAGCCTGCCCTGGAATCAATAGAGTCGTTCGCCCGTTACTGCTCCGACAAGACGGTAACTTTTCCCGGCGCCCGGTCTGGAAGCTTCGCGCTCTTATAGTCCGTTCCGTAATTCATGATACCAAATTTTGGGACTTGACAAGTTTATCATATTTCTTCAAAACATCCGATATCAGTATGCTCCTCCCAAGAGTTATCTAAGCTGTCTTTTGCGTCAGCGG
>JAQUOK010000059.1 GCA_028717165.1 Victivallaceae bacterium
CACGGATTTCTCTATTCCGAGATTCTTGGCGGTCGCGGTCTGGGGCAGATTAACCTTAACCCCCGAAACCTGAACGAACGAACTGCCGATCATAAAAAAGATCAGCAGCAGAAATAATACATCCACCATCGGCGTCAAATCAGGGCGGCCGCTGAGATAGCTGAGGTTCGGTTTAAAACTCCGCGAATAGGTCTTATTCTTCATGCTTCTTCCGCCACCTCCCTTTTCTCTTTGGAAACCGGGCTGTTGTGCTTGAAGAAATGAGTTATTTCAGAAGCGGCTTTTTCCATATCCAGCGCAATTGAATTAAGCCGCGAAATCAGATAATTATAGCCGAGGTAACAGGGAATCGCCACACAGAGACCGGCCGCAGTGGTAATAAGAGCCATGCTTATGCTCTTTGACAGATCCGCGGCGGACAGGTAAACATTTTTGTCGTGAATCACTTCGAAAGCCCCCATCATGCCGAGAACGGTTCCCAGCAGTCCGAGCAGAGGAGCGACATAACCTATAGAAGCCAGAATATCCAAATGTTTTTCCAGCCGCGGAATTTCCACCAGATTATTGTCTTTTATGACCTGCTTGACGTCGGCATTACCCCGTTCGTAAGCCAGAATCGCCGAGGCCAGAATGCGCGCCGCCGGGCCGGGGGTGTTGTCGCAGAGGCTGATCGCTTCAATAAAACCGCCGCGTTTCAGAACATTGATCACGCCTTTCACCAGTTCCTTGACATTGATCTGTTCGCGGTGAAACTGAAACCATTTTTCAACAAAAACCACCATCGCCGCCAGGCTGCAAAGAAGAATCGGCCACATTATGGGGCCGCCGTTACTCATTAATCTTACAAACAACATAATCCGCCCTCTGTTTTACGAATTGTTAAGATTCGTGCGAAATACCTATTTCGCACGCCCCGTTGAATCATTATCAAGACTGTATTTAGTTTGAATGTTTTTTATATAACCGTCGAAATTTTCGCCGGTTTCCAGTTTCATCTTCTTTAACAGGCGGTAAACCCGGACCGCTTCCGCCGCCGCTTCCGGAGTATCCATTTTCAAATACATGCGGATAGCGGCCGTCGCCGCTTTAACCACCCATACGGGTTTTATTTTCATGCCCTTTTCCTGATCCACCTGGTAACCGTAAAGCAGTTCATTATACATGTCAAGGGCGGCGTTTTCGTCATCAAGAAGTTCATAACAGCGCCCGAGTTTATACTTGGTCTGATTCCGTACGGAAGGCGTCATTTTTTTTACTTCCAGAAGCTTTTTATAGCCGTCCGAGGCCTTTTTCAGCAGTTTCAGGTCGAGTTTAGTACTGTAAAGACTGTAATTGCAATCCGCAATCCGCCCGATGCAGGCTGTCTCAAAATCGGATTGGGGACGCAGACGGGCGGCGCGCTGATAATAATCCTCCGCCGCGGCATAATCGCCTTCCCCTGACGCAATGTCCCCGGCCAGAAACAAAGCCTTGGCGTTAATATTGTCTTTCGGGTATTTCTCAAAAATCTCCTCCAGCAGTTTCAAAGCCCGGCCGGATTTGCGGGAATGCGAACAGACCAGTGCACAGTCATAAAGGAGCTGCGCGGAAATTCCGGGATTGGCCGAATACTTTTTCAGCAATCCCTGAATCCATTTTTCCGCCTGTTCATATTGTCCCCGGTTGCGCAGACAATCGATAAACCAGAGTTCCGCAGCTATGCAATACTCGGAATCAGAGTAATTTTCAGCCAGCAGACGCACGGTTTTTTCCACCTCATCCCACTTCTGAAGCTGGTAACAGGTAAAAATAAGTTTGTATAAGGCGTTTGGAGCAAATTCGTCTTTCGGATATTTTGCCGGGAAATCCTTAAGCAGTTCCGCCGCTCCGGCAAATTTATTCTGCGCAAACAGAATTCCGGCGGCGGCAAACACCGCAGCGGGCGCATATTTATTTTCAGGATAAAACCTGGTGAACAACTGATAATTTTTCAGGGCTTCTTCAACCCGTCCGAGCTGTTCCTGACAGTAAGCGAGATAATACTGGCCGGTAGAAGCAAAGGTTTTGTCCTTTTTATCTTTGCTTAATTCATCCGCTATATACAATGCCTTGCCGTAATCCTTTAAATGCAGCTGGGACTGCAGCGCCCAATAGGCCCCGCGGGTCCGCCAGGGCGATTCCTGCACCATAACTTCTTCAAAAGCGACGGCGGCTTCCGCAAATTCCTTATTTTTGTAGTATAACTGCCCCTGCAGATATTTTCCTTCCATCCGCTGCGCCGTCTGCGTTCCGACCTCATAAATTATCGCCAGCATGCGCATCGCCTTGTCCGGGGCACCGTTCTGTTCATAGATCACCGCCGCTTCGCGCGCGGCCGTAATCCGCTGTTCGGGGGTTAAACGGGGTTCTTTCAGGATGGTCGTATAAAGCGCCAGCGCTTCGGAAAACCTCTTTTCGGCGGCCATCAGACGGGCACATTGAAGCTGGACATCAAGGTTTTTGGGATCGTCATAGTACAATTCGATATATTTCAACGCCGCCTTTATCGCCAGATTGTTTTCCTTTATCCTGGCATAGGTGTTTATAAGCAGCAGGAGACTGTCCCGGCGCTCCCGGTCGTCAGGTGCGAACTTAAAAGCGTCCCGCAGGAATATTACCGCCTCGCCGGGTTTATCGTTTTTCAAAAAATGCTCTATCGCAATCCGGGAAATTTTATAGACCAGCGGGTTGGGCCGGACTTCGATCCCCTCCATTACCTTCACATAGGTCTTGCATAATTCGGAAAATCTTTTTTCCTTTATCATCTGCAACAGTAAAAGCAGGTCCAGCTGGAAATAATCGGCGTTTTTACTGAATTTCCGGCCGGCGGCAAACAGCTCTTTACTTTTTATCAGTTCTTCACCCATGATCAGACAGTACAATCTCTGCTGGAACGCGGTAAATTCCCATGAGGTTCCGGCCGCGTCCTTTTCCAGCAAAGCATACGCTTCGGCGGCTTCCCGCCAGCGTTTCTGCCGTCTCAGGCTCAGGCCCAGGGTTGAAAGGAGCTGGAAATATAAATCCTCTTTCGCTATTTTGCTTTTCAGGGGGGGAAGCAATATTTCCTCGGCCTCTTTATACTTGCGTTCGAGTATGAAGATACTTGCCTGGTAAAGAACCTTGAGATTATTGTCCGCCAGCGGAAACGCCCGCGAAAAAGCGGCAAGTTCCTGCTTGGCTTCAGGAATGTCCGAAGAACTGATATAGGCGGTAAGAAGCCGGATAGAGGCGTCCTGCAGAGCGTTCTTGTTATCCGCGGCGGCAGCCTTGTAGCGGCGGTAGAAATTAACGGCGCGCTTATAGTCACGGGCGTTAAGGGCAACATCCCCAAGAGCCCGCAAGCGGTCAGCGTCTTCGGCGTTCAGGCTGCTGAAAACACAATATAAAAGTACAGCCGCAACTGCTTTTATAATTTTTATATAAAACAGCTTTAACATAGGCGCCCCTCTTGTGAAAGAATCAGTCCTCTTCCCCGACTACGACTGTCTCGTCAGCCTGGCTGCCGGCGCTCTTTTTACCGCCGAGATTAAGTTTTTCCCGGATCGCCTTCAGGATTCTTTCCTGTAATTCCTCATTTTCCTGAAGCAGTACTTTAGTGGCTTCGCGCCCCTGGCCGAGCTGTTCAGCGTCAAAAGAGAACCAGGAACCGCGTTTTTCCAGCACATCGTGTTCCAGCGCGACATCGAGAATTGATCCGGCGCGTGAAATACCCTCAGAATAGATAATATCGAATTCCGCAGTTTTGAAAGGCGGCGCCAGTTTATTTTTTATGATCTTGACGCGGGTACGGTTGCCGAGAACATCACCGGCCGCATTTTTAATCTGCCCGACGCGGCGGATATCCATACGGATGGAGGAATAAAATTTCAGCGCATTGCCTCCGGTAGTAGTCTCAGGACTGCCGAACATGACCCCGATCTTCATCCGTATCTGATTAGTGAAAATAATACAGGTCCGGCTCCGGTTGGCGGCTCCGGCAAGCTTGCGCAGCGCCTGGGACATCAGACGCGCCTGCAGCCCCATATGGGAATCCCCCATCTGCCCTTCCAGTTCCGCGCGCGGAATCAGGGCCGCGACTGAATCAATTATCAATACGTCGACCGCATTGCTCCGTACCAGCGTATCGGTTATATTCAAAGCGTCTTCTCCGCAGTCCGGCTGCGCGATCAGCAGTTTGTCAGTGTCAACCCCGATTTTCCGGGCATATTCCGGGTCAACGGCATGTTCCGCGTCAATAATCGCCGCCGTACCTCCGGCCCGCTGGGCATTAGCTATCACATGCAGGCACAAAGTCGTCTTGCCGGACGATTCCGGACCGAAAATCTCGACAATCCGGCCGCGCGGCACGCCGCCGATCCCGAGGGCGATATCCAACCCCAGCGCCCCGGTGCTGATCGTCGGCACGTCCCCGTATATCCTGGGATCATCCCCAAGGCGCATAATGGAACCTTTGCCGTAGGTTTTTTCTATCTGGCTCAGGGCTATTTCCAGATCCTTGCTGCGGTCAGCGTCCTTATCCCACGCTTTTATCGGGAGGTTTTTTTCTTTTGCCATTTTATCATCACTCCGTTTTCAGTTTGCCGGGTTAAATGTCGAGATTCTTGACCGTCGTCGCGTATTTCTCAATATAAGTGCGCCGCGGCTCCACAATATCCCCCATCAGAAGGGTGAACATGCGTTCGGCTTCCACCGCGTCTTCCATAGTAACAGTTATCATTTTGCGCGTCGCGGGGTCCATCGTCGTTTCCCAAAGCTGTTCGGCGTTCATTTCGCCAAGACCTTTGTAACGCTGAATATGCAGTCCCTGGCGGCCGTTTCTCTTGATCGCGTCGAACAGCGCTCCGATACTGAAGATTTCCTCTTCCCGGCCTCCGGCCTTTACCTTGAAAAGGCATTCCGAGCCGCCGTAAATATTCTCAGCTTTAAATTCGAAAGCCTTAAGTTCTTCAATGATTCCCTTGCAGTTATCCGCTTCAAAAATAGTGATCACATCAATTGCGGAACTGGTTTGATACTCCCCAAAAGGATCGTCGCCGGTCTCCACACCGGCTTGAGCGCCGGCGTCCGGCCCGGGAACGCCGTCTCCCGTACCAACCCGTTTCCCGGCCTCTTCGATATAAGCGGCTTCCTCCTCATCGCTGTACACGTATCCGGAGGAAATCGTCCCGTCATTCTCCCGGACATTGATCATGGCGATCGGAAATTCCCCGGTGTCCGAAATCTGTGAAAAATAATTATCGGCTTCAATACCGGAACGCTGCAGGCTGATTGCGATGCTCTGGACTTTTAAAAACAATTCTATAAGTTTGTTTACCTTAACCATGTCAAGCAGATTATTCGCGGCGTCGTAAATTTCAATATCTTCACAACCCAGTTCCGTCAGGAAATTATCCAGCTGGCTTTCCGTATCAATATAGCGTTCCTTTTTGCGCCGGCGCACTTTGTACAGCGGCGGGTTGGCGATATAAACATAACCGGCCTCGATCAGCGGCTTCATCTGGCGGTAGAAAAAGGTCAGAAGCAGCGTTCTGATATGCGAACCGTCCACGTCGGCATCAGTCATGATCACAACCCGGTGATAACGGGCCCTGGTCACATCGAATTCCTCGCCGATACCGCAGCCGACGGCGGCAACCAGCGACTGGATTTCCTTGTTCTGGAGCACTTTGTCGAGGCGCGCCTTTTCCACGTTAAGCAGTTTGCCGCGGATAGGAAGAATTGCCTGGAACGAACTGTCGCGGCCTTGTTTGGCGGAACCGCCCGCAGAATCCCCTTCCACAATATAAAGTTCGCTTTTTTCCGGTTCGCGGCTCGAACAATCCGCAAGTTTGCCCGGCAGGCTGAAACCGTCAAGGGCGCCTTTGCGCTGTACCAGTTCCCTCGCTTTACGCGCGGCTTCCCGGGCTCGCGCGGCAGTCATGGCTTTAGACACGATTTCCCTGGCGATGACCGGATTTTCCTCAAGGAACGCGCCCAGCCCCTCATTGACGATCGATTCGACTATGCCGCGGACTTCGCTGTTGCCGAGCTTCGTCTTCGTCTGGCCTTCAAACTGCGGATCGGGAACTTTCACGCTGATAACGGCAGTCAAACCTTCACGGGTATCATTGCCGCTCATAGGTTTGTCGTTCCTGAGCATATTACTGCTTTTGGCGTAAGCGTTGATCGTCCGGGTCAAAGCCGTCACAAAACCGGTCAGGTGCGTACCGCCCTCGATCGTATTGATATTGTTGGTATAACTGTAAATATTCTCATTAAACCCGTCGTTGTACTGCATGCCCAGCTCAACCTCAATACCGTCCTTTTCCTTAGTGAGATATATCACATCCTGGGAAAGAACCTGCCTGTTCTCATTGAGCATGGCGACAAATTCGCATATCCCGCCCTCATAATGAAAAATTTCAGACCGGGTACTCCCGCTTTCGTCGGCACGTTCATCGGCCAGCGAGATCGTAACTCCGCGGTTCAGAAAAGCCAGTTCGCGGAGGCGTTTCGCCAGAATATCCCAGACATAAACGGTTTCAGAAAATATATCGTTGTCCGGCAGAAAACTTACTTTGGTGCCGTGCTTATCGGTATCATACAGTTTGGTCAGCTTAGTTTTGGTATCGCCGCGCTCAAAACGCATGTGGTAAGCGGCTCCCTCACGCGCAACCTCGACATCGAGCCATTTGCTGAGCGCATTCACACAGGAAACCCCAACCCCGTGCAGCCCGCCGGAAACCTTGTAGGAATTATGGTCGAATTTACCCCCGGCATGGAGAACCGTCATAACAACCTCAACCGCCGGTTTGCCTTCGCCTTCATGCATGTCCACCGGAATGCCGCGCCCGTCATCCTGAACCGTAATGCTGTTGTCCTGATGAATGGTAACTTTTATCTCGGTTGCGTAACCGGCCAGCGCTTCGTCAATACTGTTGTCAACGACTTCATACACCAGATGGTGCAGACCGCGCTGACTGGTATCGCCGATATACATACTGGGACGCATTCTAACCGCCTGAAGACCTTCGAGAACGGTTATTTGCTCCGCACTGTATCCGCTTTTTACGGTAATTGCCTTTTCAATATTTTCCGCCATTAAAACAGTCTCCCATGGGCTAAGTTAAATTGTTTTAATAAACCTACTGCATATATGCTTTTTTGCAAGCGAAAAACCCGCCGTTCCGGGCTTATTTTGAGGAAAAAAGGGGAAAAAGGGAAAAAGCCGGAGACAATGCCTTTCTTATATATTTCTTCTGCCCGAAAAAGCGGCGGCAATCGTCGCCGCGTCGGCAAAGGAAATATCCGCCCCGGCAGGCAGCCCCTGCGCCAAACGGGTTATTTCAAGTTTTTTGTCCTGAAGGAGCCTGGCAATATACATCGCTGTGGCCTGGCCTTCGACATCGGGACTCAGCGCCAGGATTATTTCCCGTACCGCAAGCTCCTCAATACGGCCGGGCAGAGAGTTGATATTCAGGTCTTCCGCCGAACGTTTCTCAAGCGGGCTCAGCTTGCCGCCGAGAACATGATAAACGCCCTTGAAAAAACCGCTTTTTTCTATCGACATTATCTGGCTGAAGTCCTCAACCACACATAAAAGCTTCGTATCGCGGGCCGGATCCCGGCAAATCAGACATTTTTCGCCGTTTTCGGCAAGAGCGCCGCATTCGGGACAAAAAGTCACCACCACCGGAAGCTTGACCAGGGATTCGCCGAAGGCGATTATTTTTTCGCCGTCCCATTTAAGCATGGCGAGGGCAAGGCGTTCGGCTGTGCGCCTGCCTATTCCCGGCAGGCGTTTCAAATGCTCGATAACTTCCTCAAGAGCTTCCGGGTATTTGAATTCAGCCATCTAAAACGTCCTTATCGAATCAGATACCGCCTGAAGGCGGGACTATAAACACGCAACTATTCCATAATAAACGAACTCTCCGGTTTTAACAGATAATTGTCTGTTAAAGCCGGTATCCCAAAAGTTTTTGAAAAGGATGTGGGGGTTCTCATATCCTTTAAAACAAACCGGGGATATTCAGGCCGCCGGTAATTTCCTGCATTTTTTCCCGGATATTGCACTGGGCGGAGGATACCGCGCTGTTGACGGCGGTTTTGACCGCGTCCTCCAGCATTTCAGTATTTCCGGCAGCATCGGGAGCGATCTTTATCCGGCGCACTTGAAAGTCCCCGCTGATCACGACGCTGACCTTATTATCCGGACAGGTCCCGTAAAATTCACTGGCGGCTATTTCCTCTTTCATTTTAGCGATATTCGCTTTCATATCCTTCGCCTTTTTCATAAGGCCGGCCATTTCGCCTAAATTTCCAAACATATTCTATTCCATTTTTATGATTAAGTTAGTGCAGCTCAAGCGTCCCGCCTGAGTCACAAGCGGGATGGTTATGCTACATTTATCCGTGAATATCCACGATAGTACCGCCGAACAAATCCAGGGAATCGCTTACTATCGGTTTTTTCTTCACCTCATCGACAATCGCCTTGTCGCCGATAACGCTGTTCACCCGGTCTTCATCGGGTTCAGGGGCGCCTTCCTGAACCTCACCAGCAACGCCGGAATCAAGCGCCAGTTCCTCCGGTTCGGGTTCCGGGATTTCATGTTCAACCTTCTTATGTATCGATCTGACGCCGTGTTTATGTATCAGATCGACAGCCGCAGCCCAGTCGCCGGTAATCGCCTGAATACCCTTATGGATGGAAGGCATGATCTTTTTAACCGCCGCGTAATGCTCACTGTCAAACTCTTCATAAAATATCACCGTCAACAGCGAATTCTCAAAACTTTCCGGATTGCCTTCATTCATGTAATGAATTATCGTCGGGTCAACAACGTTATCTGATTTTACAAACTTGATTATCTGCTGCCATAATGAATTCGGCGTAAATTCATCCCTGGCCGGTTCCGGTTCCGGCATCGGGTCGAAACTGAGTTCCGGTTCCGGCGGAACCGCTTCGGGTACCGCTTCCGGCTCCGGCGCCTCAGGGAGCGTTTCAACCATTTCAACGATGGTTTTCGGGGGAGCTTTTTCCGCCGCCGGAATCTGCTCAAGGAACTTCAGTTCCCCGGCCTTGCGCAGGCTGTTAAGGCGGGCCAGCAAATCGGAAATTTTCACGGAATGCGCTGCCCGCATCGCTTTCAGGAGAACCGTCTTGAGAAATACCTGTTTGTTTATGGCATCATGGAGAACCCTGCCGACCGACGAGAGATTTTCCATCAGGATCTGGATAACGTCAGGATTCACGTTCGCCCCCAGCTCCCGGAAACGTTTGATACTTTCGGGGTCGCTTTCCAGTACCGCTTCCGGGTTGCTCAAAAGCTGGCAGAGCTGCACGCCCCGGAGATAATTGAGAATATCGCTGAAAAGCGTTTCAAGGTTCTTTCCCTTCACCGCCTTGGAGTGAATCGAAGCAATCACCCCGCCCCGGTCGTTATTAAACATGGCGGCGGTCATTTTTATCAGGTCACCGGAGCCGGTCAGTCCGAACAGCGATAAAACCTGTTCTTCGCTGATTTCCTTATTATCACCGCTGAAAAAAGCGATCATCTGATCGAGCAGGGACTGCGCGTCACGCATACCGCCGTCGGCGGCGCGGGCAATCGCATTTATCGCCGCATGGGATATTTTAACCTTTTCAGCGGCGGCTATTTCCGTCAGGCGGTCGGATATCAGGCCGCTTGAAATCGGTTTCAGGTCAAAACGCTGACAGCGGGAAATTATCGTCGGCAGCACCATATGAACTTCAGTGGTGGCGAAAATGAATTTGACGTGCGCAGGAGGCTCTTCCACCGTTTTGAGCAGGGCGTTCCAGGCGCTCTTGCTCAACATATGAACTTCGTCGATAATATAGATCTTGTAGCGGCAGTTAATCGGCATATGCAGGACTTCCTCGCGCAGGTCCCGGATATTGTCAACTGAATTCTGGCTGGCAGCGTCAATCTCGATAACGTCTATATTGTTCTCATCGGCGATACTGACGCAGGATTTGCATTCACAGCACGGTTCCCCGTCTTCGGGAGCCTCACAGTTCAGGGCCTTGGCGAAAATACGGGCGGTAGTGGTTTTGCCTATGCCCCGCGGGCCGACGAAAAGATAAGCGTGCGCCGTCCGCCGCTGACGGATAGCGTTCTTCAAAGTTTTTACCACATGTTCCTGCCCGACCACATCGCTGAAGCGCTGCGGCCTCCATTTCCTGGCAATAACCTGATATTCGCTCATACTAACCCCTGCAATTTTAAAGTTCAATGTCGCCCAGCACATCCCCAAGCGAACCGATCTCCTGGCCGGGCTTCACCCGTTTCGGTTTGGAATTCTTAGCGGCATTCCCGTCGATCAAACTGCGCTGCAGCGCAAAAATTTCCTTCAGGCCTTTCTCCGCCAGATCCAGCATCTCATTGAACCGCGACCGGGAAAAAGGCTGTTCTTCGG
>JAQUOK010000060.1 GCA_028717165.1 Victivallaceae bacterium
GGGGAAGGCGGCTCCGGCCAGGCGGTCACGGCACTTTATGAGTTGAAACTCAAAGAAAAGATTCCCGGTGATACGCTTGCGGCAACAATCAGGATACGTTACAAAAAGGCCGAAGATATGAGCATAGAGGAAAAAGCCTTCTGTTTATATGCCGGCAATATCAAAGATAAATTCGAGGACAGTACCCCGAACTTCAAGCTGGCCGCCTATGTCGCGGAGTTCGCGGAAGCGCTGCGCTATCCTGAAACCAGGAACATAGCGTCTTTGCTCGGAATAGCAGATAAGCTCAATGTTTTATGGATGAAGGATTATCGTAAAGACCGCAAAGTAACGGAACTTTTGGCACTGATAAAACGATGTAAATAATTGAAAATTGAAAAGGAGAATATATTATGATCAAGCGCGTATTATTGTTGGCTGCCGCCCTATTTGCTTTGAACGTTGATGCGGGGCTTTTCGATCCCAAAATTTCTTTGGTCAAACTGGAAGGAACCCTGGGAGAAGAAAATAAATTCATCCTGAACGCGGAAATAGAAACCTTCGGCCCGGCCAAAATAAAACTGCTGTCCGGAGAAGTGTGCGCGGTGAACCCGCGTTCGATAATTTACGGGGATTCCGGCTCGTTCTGGGTGAAAGACCCGAAAGCGATACTTTCATACGAAGACCGGAGCTATTTTCTGAACTGTCCGGCAAAAGGCAAATATACGGTCAAAATGCAGTTTGTCAGCAAGATCTACAATGACGCGCTGCAGCGCCAATGTTCATTCTATCTGCCTCCGGCCCTGATCAGAAAAGCGGAACTGAGCCTGTCGCCGAAAGACTATGAACCTGAAGTCGCCGGCTGTACCGCCCTGAACTCTCTCGGCAAAGGCGAATACCGCGGGTTTCTGGAAACTTCCGGCGATTTTTCGATGAAATGGAAAAAGCTCATGGACAGCAAGGCCGTCGTCCTTGCCGTAAACGCTGAAGTCTACAGCGTCGGTTCCGTCCTCACCGGAGCGGTAAAACTCAATTCCCGAATAGTCTATAAAATTTTCCAGGGCAGTCTGCAGCAGTTGCGCCTGCGCGTGCCTGCCGGGCTTAACATCCTGTCGGTCAAAGGTGAAGACATCCGCGACTGGCGCGCCGGCGAGAAAGACGCCCGGCTGAAAATCGTCGATCTCAACGATAAACAGTATAAAAATTACGTCCTGGACATTCAGGCCGAACAGATATTGGCGAAAACCCCGTGTACGTTCACTCTGAAACCAATCGTTCCCGAAAATGTCATGCGGCTTGACGGCATACTGCGCTTCGGTTCGGGCCGGGGCGTAAAGCTGCTGGTTGAAGATACCCCGGGGCTGGTCCAGGTAGACAACAGTTCATTTGCCCAGGACCAGGTGCCGCAGCATTCCTTTGCCCTGCTGAATCCGCTGTCGTACAATTTTTCCGGCAATGATTACAGTCTGGAGGCCAAGGTTGAAAACATATGCCCCTCGTATACCTCGGACATGAACTGCGTCAGCACCTGCGGCGACCGGACGCTCCAGGTGCGGCTGGACTGTTCCCTGGACGTCAAGGACGCCCCGCTGCGGGAACTGACCGTCGAATACGAACCGGAACTGACTTTCAGCCGCGTGATCAGCAAATATATAAATCCGCAGGACTATGATCTCAATTCCGCCGGAAAACGGAAAACCGTAAAGCTGTCTTTCCGGGAACCGGTTTTCGGCAAAGTGGCTTTCAGCATATATTTCGAACGTGAACTCAAAAACAGCACTTCGTTCAAAGTGCCGAACTTCAAGGTCGAAGGCGCTAAATCCGTACGCGGCTACCTGCTGCTTGCGGCGGAACAGGGCCTGAAGCTGGCCCCGGAGAATCTGGAAAACCTTACCCCGGTACACCCCGGTTCGCTGCCCATCCGGCAGAACAGGTTGCAATACGCCTATCTTTTTCGCAATCCGGACTGGGGCGGCAATGTAAAAATAGAACATGTCAAGGGCAATATCATATCCGAAGTATTCAATCTGGTTTCAGCCGGGGAAGGCACTGCCTACGGCAGTTCGATCTTTTCGTTCCATATTTCCGAGGCTCCGGTTGACAGTCTGTGTTTTACCGTCGGCAGTTCCATGAAAAACCTTGAATTCAAGGGCAGAAACATTATTTCGCGTAAAAAAATCGGCGCCGCCGGAAACGACTTTGACCTCTGGGAAGTCAAGCTCCGCCGGAAACAGCTCGGCGACCTGACCATTCTTGCCACTTATGAAATATCCATCAAGGACGGCGGTACGCTGCGGCTGGGGGCGATATCTTCGGCGGATTCGGATTTCTCCAGCAGTTTTACCGACCTTACGGGCGTAAAAAGCCTGAAGGTGAGCACCGCCGGAGCCGCTCCTAACGTTCAGGAAATCGATCAGTCGGAGCTTCCGCCGGAATATATCCGGATGATCAACAACCCCCTCCTGAAAGTGTACCGCGGCGGCGGCAAAGCCCAATGGCAGGACGTGGAAATATCGCGTTACCGGAAATGCGGAATGCCGCAGACGGTCATCGACCGGACGGAATTGGCCACCCGGCTTGACGGCAACGGCGGTTCGGTAACCACGGTTCAGTACCGGATCAAAAACTCTACCGGGCAGTTCCTGAGCCTGGAGCTCCCCGCCCAGAGCGATCTTTGGAAAGTTACCGTTGACGGCTGCCAGAAACGGCTTTCCGTCAGTGACGGCAAACTGCTTATCCCCCTGCCCCGGCACCGCAATATAAATATGCCGATCGCAATATCAGTGACTTACGCGCGGCAATTCGGCAGCATCGACAATGAAACCGAAATAAAACTTACCGCTCCTCAAACTGAAATAAAATCCCTTTTCTGCAAATGGCTGGTTACCGTACCCGACAACTGCGCAATAGCGGACGCCGACCCGCTTCCGGTCAAACGCCAGGAAGCCTTCAGCCGGGGGTTTGCCGGGATCATGGAGCGCATCGGTTTTTACGCTTCAACCAAAAGCGGAATTGCCTTTATCTGCGGTTGGCTGGTCATAACGCTTATCGGAAGCGCCTTCTTTAAATACTGCGCCCGGAACAGGAAATTCCCGGCCGCGATAATGTTTACCGGAATGCTTATTACCGCGTTACTGACCTTCATTGCGTTTATGAGCCTGCTGTCGCACACTCCCCTGCATAATGTCCACGCGTTCATCGTCAACCAGGCGGCTTTCAGCCGGGTAATGGGGCTGGACGGCAAAGCTTTTACCATCAGCCTGCTCGTCAAAAACATGGAGACCGCAACCATGCTGAGCACCATCTACGCCGTGACAAGCATTATCGGCGCCGCAGTTATTTTCTTCCTGCGCAAAATATTCAGGAACCGGCTGCTCGGTTCGCTTTGTTTCGGACTGGCCTGCGCCCTGCTTGTTTTCGCTACTTCCCAGTGGTTCGTTGTCAGCATTTACGGCGGTTTCATCCTGGCAGTCGCCATACCGCTGCTGTTGACCATCGGCGTCTGGATAAGCGCCTGGCGAAAATTCAGGAACGCGGTTCTTGTCCTCGCGGCGGCAACCGTTTTCTGCGTCTCACCGGCGAACGCCGCGAAAGACTATTATGCGCCGAACAAGCCGGACAGCATAACCATCGAATCCCTGGCCTGTACCGGTTCCCCGCTGAAAGAGGCGATCAGAACGACTTATACCTATAAGATAAAAGCGGATAAACCGGGTATTATCGATCTGGTCGCCGCTCCCGGCCTTATCACCGGCATCCACGAAAAATCGACGGCCTGGGAAGTCGTCAGGAACGCCGGCAGTTACGTACTGAAAATAAATGAAAAAGGTGAATTTGAGATTACTGTCGATATCGAGGTGCCGATAAAACAGAAGGACGGCCGTTTTACCTTCTCGCTTCCGGTGCCTGAATGCATAAGCAACATCTTTCAGATCAGCGACCAGAACGGAATCGAAAAATCCAGGATAAAAGCGCTTAATGCAATTACCATGATTCATGACAAGCAAACCCTTAAAGCCAGGTTCATACCGGGAACAACCGCGGAGTTTGAAATTTCCGAAAAAGCCCGGCAGGCGGACGGGGCCGGACTTACGTTCTTCGCCAAAACCGTCAATTACGTAAAGATCGGGCGCGGTTCCACGGAAATAAAAAATATCATACAATTGAATATCCCGCAGGGCAGCCTTAAAGTCCTGGAGCTGGCGGCGCCGGCAAATATGCGCGTAACTTCAGTCACGGCCGGAGACCTCGAAGCCTGGCGTTTTGACCGCAAGACCGGAAATCTGCAGGTGTTCTTCAGCAAAGCGCAAACCGAAAGCTGCGCCATTACGGTAAGCAGTCAGATTCCCAACGGCAAACTGCCGTGTTCAATCCCGATTGCGCCGCTTAAACTGCTGAAAGCGGATAAGCAGTATGGGTCGCTGGGAATATTCGCCAGTCAGGAAGTCAGGGTTACCGAAACTGAAAACAGGAATTTCACCCCTATAAACAACGATTTCTTCAATATCAGCGCCCTGGAAGGAGCATCCCTGAAAAAGACGTTCCGCTATTCCGGTACGGACGCAGCCATCACCCTGAACGTAGCGGAGGTAAAACCGGAATTGCGGATAGTGGAAAAAAGCCGGGTCGATTTTGAAGATGAACGCATCACTCTCAACTCCGAACTGCTGCTGAACGTCATAAAAGGCGGGATATTTTCCGTGCAGCTCATCCTGCCGAAAGGTTTTGAGATCAACAGCCTGGACGGCTCCGGCATCCAGCATTGGAATGAAATCACTGCCGACGGCGTTAACAAGGTAGTCATAAATTTCGAAAAACGCCTGAGCGGCAAAAACCCGCTCAACATTTCCCTGAGCAAAATGGTTTCCGAAAATTACCGGCAGGCCGAAATTCCGGCAATCCGCGTCGTCAATGCCAGCAAGCATACCGGCAGCCTCAGCGTGAACGTTGAAAAAGGCACTACCATTTCAGTTCTGAAACGCAGCGGCGTAACGCTTTCCACCGACGATATGCCTCTCTCCGGCAACGCTTCCAATTTCAAAATACTGCGCCCGGACTGGACTCTGCAAGTCGCATTCGCGGTCACGCCGCCGTGGATCCAGGTGCAAACCCTGCAGGATGTAAATATCAAGACCCATAATATCGAATGTACCGCTTTCTTCAATTACTCCATCGAGAACGCCGGGGTGAAACGCTTCCAGGTAACTCTGCCGCCGAACTGCGCCGCGCCGGAGTTTTCCGGGCGGTATATCCGTTCGGCCGGAAAACTGAAAGACAATACCTGGATGATCGAGCTGGACCGCAAAGTTGAACGCAGTTATAGTCTGAAAGTCCGCGGCCAGTTGAAACTTAATAAGGACAATACCCTGAACATACTGCCGTTCATTTCCCCGGACAGCGGCATCCAGACCGGCTATATCGCCCTGTTCGCCGAAGATGCGCTGCAGTTGAAAGTAAAGTCGCAAAACGGCGAATTGAGCAGTTTTAATTCACGCAATGTCCCGGCCAGCTTCGGAGCGAAAAATCTGTCGAACGCGATTCTCTGTTTCCGTTCCGTCGGCAAGGACTGCAGCGCCCAGATTGAAATAATCCGCCACCAGAATGCGCCCACCTTGAAAGCGACCGTTGAATCCGTAGCGATAAAATCCCTGATCGCCCAGTCCGGACAGGTTCTGGCAAAAGCCGCGCTTTCCGTCAGCAACAGCAATGAGAATTTCCTGCCCGTACGCCTGCCGCAGGGCTGTACGCTATGGGCCGCGTTCGTTGACTCCGCCCCAGTCGAAGCCGTACAGAACGGCGAACTCTCACTGATCCCTCTGAAACAGGATACTTCCGCCGGCACCTGTACCCAGACCGTCGAATTCATCTATTCCATCGCCGGTAACGCCAAATGGACTCCCCGCGATCAGGATTACCAGGGGCCGCTGTTCGGGTTGCCGCTCAAGAATATCCAATGGGAAGTTTATCTGCCGGAAGACCGGGATTACTCGTCATTTGACGGTACTTTGAAATACCGCGATGAATTCCTGTCGGCGCTGGCGGTCAGTTCGATCCGGGATTACGACAACGCCGTAAAAGAACGCGTCAAATCCGAATCCGGCCGGGCCCAGGAACTGTTCTCGCTGGGACGCAGTTATATTAAAAGCGGCTATAACAAAAAGGCATACGAAGTCCTTAACAAGGCACAGGCTTTTACCGGAAGCAAAGCCCTGCAAAGCGATATTCAGGGACAACAGCTCATAAACAGCCGGATGCAGAATGTCTATAACCTTTCTCAACGCCGCAGCGCGATAGCACAAAGCAGCGGCGTGGCGGAAACCCGTGCCCAGAACGCCCCGGTCAATGATATGGAAGCCTTGCGCCAGCAGATGGGCGATGAGGAATTGAAAAGCCTGCAGGCTATTTCCGACAGGATTTTCATGCAGCAGCAGGCCGCCGCCTCAATGCCGCGGCTCTTCGATATTTCCATTCCGTGGCAAGGCAAGAGGATAACTTTTGAACGCGCCCTGGAAATCAGAAAAAACGCCCCGCTGGAAATAAAATTCAAATCCAGCCGGAAAACCGGATACTCTCATCTTTCGTCTCCCGGCCTGTTCATCGGACTGGCTCTCCTCTTTGCTCTGGTCTACCTGCTGATGGCGAAAAAAGAAGAACCCGCCTTATAATTTTTACCTGAAAAGCATATCCTTCCAGCTTTTCAGGGCCGGGAAGAAATAATGCGGCCCGTCAATGATCATGACCGGGATCCGCGCCTTGCGCCAATGGGTTTCCTGCGCGTGACGTGTGAATATCCGGTCATTCAAACTTATTACCGCTTCCTGAAAAATATTTTCCGGAACCGGGCCGTTCAATATTTGTTCCCGTAACGCGATAAGTTCGTTCTTCTGACTCTTGACTGAACGCCCTGGCGGGCTGTTTTTAAAGAAATCATGGTGTTCCAGGCACATGCGGCGGTTGAATTTCATTGCGGCCGCCTCGCTCCAACTGTCAATGCTTGCCTGAAAAACGGCGGGTGCTATTCCCTCCCCTTCGTCCACTGGCCGTAAAGTTCCGTTGACGGCCACTGAACCCGACAATTCAACATCCTGTAAGACTTTAGCGGCCGCAAAAACGCCGAGCGACCATGCCGTCAGGTGTACGGATTCGTAAACCGCCGGAATTTCCACCTTTTCCAGTTCAGTATAATCATACAGCATCAGGACGTCCAGACCGGGACAACCGTCAAGATGACGAAACGGCTTTTCATCCATTCCCCAGCCGTTGAAAAACAACAGGAGTTCGGCGGAACTTTGCCGGTTTATCCAGAGCTTTTCCATAATACCTTACCGTTATGTTAACAGACAGTCCAGAATTTTATCTATATCTTTATTTTGCAGAGAAGCATTGAGAGAAAGCCTTATACGGGCAGTGCCCGCCGGAACCGCGGGCGGACGGATGGCAAAAACCAGAATCCCCGCTTTACGGAATTTTTCAGCCATTTCCAGCGCGGCGGAATTTTCACCGAGCAGCAGAGGAACAATCTGGGAATCACTCTCAAGCCCAAGTTCACTGCGCAGTCTCGAACTTATTTTCAACAGATGTTCCCGGCGTTCTTTCAAAAGCGCATTCTTCTCCAGGACAAAACGGCTCCAGTTCACCGTTACCGGCGGCAATGCCGTGGTAAAAATGAATGGACGCATTTTATTTATCAGATAATCCCGCGTGATTTCGTCCATAACCGCAAACGCGCCGGCGGAACAGAACGCTTTGCCGAAAGTTCCGACCAGAATATCAACCTTGCCCAGCACTCCCTGAGCTTCCGCCAGGCCGCGGCCGTTGTCACCGAAAACGCCGACGCTGTGGGCTTCGTCAACGATCAGCGTCGCATTGTAACGTTCTTTAAGCTCAACCAGCCGCCGCAAATCCGCCATGTCGCCGTCCATGCTGAAAACGGATTCGGTGATGATAAAGACGTTCTTATATTCAGCAGCGCTTTTGATAAGCAGTCCTTCCAGAATCTCATAGTCGAGATGCGGATAACGTTTGAAGTGCGCGTCGGAAAGCCGGACGCCGTCAATGATGCTGGCGTGATTCAGTCTGTCGCACAGGATCAAATCGCTGCCGGTTGTCAATGCGGGCAGGATACCTATATTGGCGTGATAGCCGCTGTTGAACACCAGCGCCGGCCGCTCATAGAGTTTTTTCAGGACGGTTTCAAGACCGGAATAACCGGAATGATTGCCGGTAAGCAGACGTGATGATGAAGACGAAAGGGCATAGGCCGCATCAGTCGCGTTATACTGTAAACCAGTATAGAATTCATCCCGCAGCTCCGGTATGGACGACAGGCCGAGATAATCGTTCGAGGACAGATTCAGCAAACCGGCGTCAAACCGCGATTCGCGCAATATCCGTAACTGGTCTCTTTCCCGCAGGGAATTCAACTCCTGCTTCATTCTTTCTCGTAATGACATGGCTGTTTTAAGGGTTAAGGTTAAGGTTAAGGGTTAAGAGTGAATTTATTCAGGCGTTCTATGAACTTTCGGTCTTCCTCCACAGAACGGCCGCGCGTCGTCAAGTAACCGCCGGTCATCAGCGCATTGACGCCCGACAACATTAACAGTCCCTGGAAATCTTTCAGGGCGGTTTCACGCCCGGCGGCGAACTTGATCATCTTTTCCGGATTAAGCAGCCGGAAAAGCGCAAAACTTTTCGCAACTTCATACGGTTCCATTATCGGACGCTTTGCAAGCGGCGTGCCGGGTATCGGCATAAGCACGTTCAGCGGGATGCCGTCAACCTCCAGCTCCCTTACCGCCAGCGCCATATCGATGCGGTCAACTGAAGTCTCGCCCAGCCCGAAAATACCGCCGCAACAGATTTTAACCCCGAATGACTGCAAATATTTGATAGTGTCTATTTTTTCCTGTATGGCATGGGTGTCGGCAATAAGTTCGGCGTATTTCGCCGGGGCCGTCTGCAGATTGATATTATAACGGGTACAGTGGTGTTCAGACAATATTTTTGCGGTTTCCTCGCTTAAAATACCGAGCGAAACGCAAATATTCAGGCCGGGATATTCCGCATGGATCGCGTCAAGCACGCCCATTATGGAATAAAATTCCTCGTCCGGTTTCAAATAGCCGTAACCGCTGGTCACGTAGCCGAAAGACCGCACTCCAGAATCATAAACCGTTCTGACCGCGTCCAGAACTCTTTCCCTGCCGAGCAGCGGATAGGTTTCGATATTGGTGTCGTGATGAGCCGACTGGGCGCAGAATTTACAGTTTTGCGAACAGACGCCGGATTTGGCGTTGAGGATGGAACAAACCTGTATGCCGGGAGCGTATTTTCCCCTCACTTTGTTCGCCAGCGACAACAGATCCAGCAGCTCCGGGCCGTGCACTTCCCGGTCAACGGCAAGCGCTTCTTCCCGGTTCAGCGTTCCGCCGTCAAGCACTTTATACGCGTTCCTTATATGTTCGTTCAGTATTTTCATCGCGGCCTCTTGCCGGTAATCACCGTTACCAATTGTTCCAGGACGATACGCGGATTCACGGCGCCGGAAACCAGCCGGCGGTTGGCTTCGAGAATATCCCGCAAAGTCTGCGCCAGTTCGCCGTCACTGAACTTTTCCGCGCTTTCACATACTTTATAGGCCCGGAAAGGATGCATTTTCAGGAGCATGTTATCCGGGTATTTTTCCCTTACGCTTTCCGGAACCGCGGAAAAATATGATTTTCCGATCCTCGCCGGGGCATTTATTTCCGCCATCGCGTTCTTTGTTTTTATCATCTCCTGAAAAGTCCTTATCGCATGGCCGAGAATGGATAATTCCAGATTGCCGCTGCGCTCTGCGGCAAGCTGTTTCGCAAGAGTGCCGACCAGACGCAAAGCGGCCGGCATGTTTTTATCAACAAGCGCATTGGCAAAATCCCAGCTCATGGCTTCCGGAGTGCAGCTGCAGACGGCTTTGCAGTCCTCTACGGTTATCTGTTCCCTGTCCCCGGCATAGCAGAAGGCTTTTTCAAGTTCCATCTGCAAAGAACCGCCGTCGCCGGTTACGGTTTCCGAAAGATAATATATGGCGGCCTGGTCGATCTGTCTGCCGGCTTTGGCGCATATTTCCAGAATCTGCTGCCGCTGGTTTTCCACAAACCTTTTATCCCCGAAACTGGTCTGTTTGAAAATCTGGATTTCCGCGCCAGAAACGGCTTTGCAGCATTTGAAAAAAGCTTTGCGCTGGTCAATGCCGGGACCGTCGATAAGCAGAATAGTATCATCCGGAATACCTTCTTTTATGAAGTCGCAAAGTTCGCCTATGCGTTTTTTGAAGATGTCCTTGGCATTGAGCGCCAGGGACTTTTCGAAATGCGCAAAGTGACGAAGGCA
>JAQUOK010000061.1 GCA_028717165.1 Victivallaceae bacterium
ACCGGAAACGTTTCGGGTCGTCCAGTTTGAAACCGGTCTGGATGCAGAGCATTATCTCATGGGCCCTGGCGTGCTCCTTGCGCAGGTAATGCACGTCATTGGTGGCAACCAGCGGCAGATTCATTTTTTTCGCCAGTTCGACCAGGCCGCGATTTACGGTTTTTTCTTCATGCAGGCCATGGTCCATGACCTCCAGATAAAAATTGTCTCTGCCGAAAATATCCCCATATTCCCCGATCGCCTTTTCCGCCTGCGCCATATCGTTATTCAGAATCGCCCGCGGTACTTCACCGCCGACGCAGGCGCTGAAAGCCAGCAGGCCGCGACTGTATTTCACCAGCAGTTCCTTATCGACGCGCGGCTTATAGAAAAAGCCGTTTATCGACGCTTCGCTCATCAATTTGCACAAACTGTGATAACTGCTTATATCCTTCGCCAGCAACAAAAGGTGATAACCGCGAATATCAGGTGTCGAAGGATTGCGGTCAAAACGGTTCGTCGGCGAGACATAGGCTTCACAGCCGATAACGGGTTTAACGCCGGCTTTGCCGAAATTCTGATACATGTCAATGGCGCCGCCCATAAAACCGTGATCGGTAACCGCCACCGCGTCCATATCATATTTTTTGGCCATTTCAATGAGCCCTTTTATGGTGCAGGCTCCATCCAGCAGACTGTAGTGGCTGTGTACATGCAGGTGAATAAAATCAGACGCCATTCAAACCCTCGCTTTGCGGTGAATATGTGAATAAAAGTCAGGCGCAGAATCGCTTCGGCCCGGACAAAACAGGTACATATAATCTTAGCACATATACGAGTGAAAACAAAGCGCAATAAAGGATAATTTTCAGGAAAAAAATTCTTCGGCGTTGAATGAATTCCTACTTCAAAACCTGAAAAATGAACGGACGGAATGCAGCCCAGGCGTCCCTGGACAATTCACCTGATCAGCGGAAATTTTTCTTCAGCGCCCAAAGACCGAGAGCAGGATTGCTGATGTAAAATATCTCCTCGCCGTTTACCGTGTTGAAACCGTCTTTGAGATTCTCAACATCATATTTCCTCATCGTTTCGTCAAGGTCACCATAGGCAAAACCGACCCTTTCGATTTCCTCGCGGGAGGTTTTCGGACCGGGGCAGTAAGTTATTTTGAAACGTCCTTCCGACGAACCGTGTATCAGGTGCGCGGCGGCGCTTAAATTACCGGCAAGTTCCGGGTTCTCATCCACCGCTTTAAGGGTTGCTGGCGTACCATGATAACCGTATTTACGGATCAGACGATCGATTTCCCTGTCCTCGCCGAATTCCCGGAGCGCGGGAGCGAGCACGATCAGTTCGCCGTCGTCGGCAATTGCCATGCGGGTACGGTAAACGGCTTTATTGCCAAGCCAGGTGCTCTTGAATTCTTCCGGATCGAGGTAGACGATCACTTTCGCAAGCGCTTCATCCAGAAGTTCCAGATTGGTTTGCCGGCTGACTTTGCAGGCTTCCAGGAAAGCTTCTTCGTCATCACCGACGAAAAAGCCGCGCATTTCCATTTTGCCGCTCCGGCCATTGCGCGCCATGACGGTCAACATGTAATAAATGGGCAGCCCGCTCAAAAATTCATTGACGCCGTAATTAAAAAGCCTGCGGACAGGGGAATCCGCCTGTCCCATGATGCGTTCCATATTGTACGCGGCCCCAAGGAAATGGGACTTATTGATGATATCCGAACCGCCGACGCCGACCATGAGGTTCTTGGTATAGTTCGCCATTCCGACAACCTCGTGCGGAACGATCTGGCCGATCGAAACTATCAGGTCATAGTCCTCAAACAGAATCTTGTTGACCTCAATATTGACGTCATATTCAACACGTCCTCCCGACCATTCCCGAATAAGTTCGCCGGGAACCGTTCCCTTTTTTACGATGTCGTTGCGCCAGTCATGTACCTTGAAACATTCGAGCGGAATTTTCGGACCGAACATGCTGCGGATCTCTTTTTCGGTCATAGCGACATGAGTTCCGAGAGCCGGAATGATATCGATGCGGCATGAATCCGCAAGAAGTTCGTAAAGCATGGCGGTTATCGGCCCCGCATAAGAATTAAACCGGGTGTAATCGGGAGGAATTAACAGGACTTTTTCAGGTTTGACCGCAATGCGAGCAAGCGAATCGATTATCATCTGACGGAGTTCGGCATCGGAAATATTTACATCCGGGCCGCCTTTTGCTGCGAATATACTCATATTATTTTATAACTCCTGTTTATTGTAATTTAAGCTTCGCTACAATTGTTAGTTTACTGCCTGAAAAGCGAAAATCAATATCCGGACATTCCCAAACGGCAACTTTCACACGGCAGGCGCTGAAGCCCCTGTTATTGCGGTTTGCAATTTGTTTTCCGGCCCGGCACGTAATATAGTAGTCCGGCGTAAAATATGTATCGGTTAAAATAAAGTATTTATTTATGGAACAGGCAAAACAGGAACCTGCCGCGGAACAGGGGAAGCATCTGCCGGACAAACTCTGGTTACTGTCCGCCGTAATAATCACCATAGCCGTATATATCCCGGCAATAAATTATGATTTTTTGTGGGACGACGGCTACTATCTGGCGGCAAAGCATATGGAATTCAGCCTGGCCAACCTCCGTTACTGGCTGGTCAATACGGCCCAGGACCTCTATACTCCAGTAACCTTGTATTCACTGATGCTCGATTATAATCTGTTCAACGACAGCGCGGCGGCTTATCATATCCACAATCTGCTCCTGCACTGCGGCTCAGTCATCGTTTTTACGGCAATCATGAAAAAACTGCGGATATCCGTCCCGATCGCCGCCGCGGTTGCCGTACTATGGGCCGTACACCCCCAGCGGGTCCCTTCTCTCGTCTGGATATCCGAGCGCAAAGATGTTCTGGCGGTTTTTTTCGCCATGGCTTCGTTTTATACTTACCTTGCGGCCTGCCGAAAGAAAAAATTCTCCGTAATGTCTCCGCTGTTCCTCATCCTTTCGCTGGGTGCGAAACCAGCCGCAATCGGCCTGGTAATAGTAATGCCGGCATATACTTTCCGGCATAACCGGAGGCGGCAGGAAATAAAATTTCTGATTCCTCATATCGTAATTACGGTACTCTGTCTGCTTTGTTTTTTTAACATCCATCAACTCGGTGCGCCCATATCTTCAGATGCCGATATACCGCAAAAATTATGGATAATCACCCATAATATAATGTGGTATCTATGCAGCGGCTTCATACCTTTTCAATTAAACCCGGTATATCCCAGGGTTTCACCGCCCGGCGGCAGTTGTCTCCCCCTTGTCTGCGGCTTCATTATGCTCTCCCTGTTCCTCTGCCTGGCCGTATCCATGGTAAAAAGATTTTCCCTGAAATTAAAAATACGGTTCGTCATCGCCACAGGCTTATGCTGGGGAGCAGTATTCGCGCCGGTCAGCGGTATTTTTACGATCGGATCGACGGATTACTGTGACCGTTACAATTATCTGCTCTCGGCCATACCCTGGGCAATGCTTGCGATATTGCTCCGGCAAACCCGGGGGAAATGGCTTGAAAACCATGTTCTCAGGCGGCTGTTCCCGGCAAGTTTCGCGTTCATCCTGTGTTTTTACTGGTATATGAACTGGTCTTATATGCCGGTCTGGAGCAACTGTGAAATCCTTTTTTTCAGAGCCGCACAATGGGAATACCCGAATCCCAAAGCAATAGAAAATATGGGAATCGTCGGCATTGACAAAAACAATCTTAAACTGATCGAACTGGCGTCCCGGAAATTTTTATTTCTGGCCGATCCGCGGAACAAACCGCCTTTTTACCCGGAACAAATCAAACGGAATATCTGGCTCCATTCGGGCTGGTTTCTCCGAGCTTACGCCATGTACTTGCAGGGCGACCGCGCCGGGGCTTTTCCCATATTCGTAAATTTGCAGAAACTGGCGGGGAAAAAACTTCTCAGCTTTTATGAACCAAACCGCTATGAAGAAAAACTTTTCGGCGCGCTCGCCTCCTGTTACCTGAGTTTAAACCGCCCGCGGGAGGCGCTGGCGGCTCTGGCAAGCCAGCTCCGGGCGCTGGAACCGGATTCCTTCGACGCGTTGTTCAATCAAGGCCTCACGGCCTTTATCAAAAAGGATTTTGCTTCCGCCGTAAAATACTGGGAAGCGGCAAGCGCCATCCGCCCGGAAGATAAAAAAGTTATTTATAACCTTGATGCCGCCCGGAAACGGCAAAGCCGATCCGGAAAATAAGGAATCATAACAAGCCTGATAATTTTGGGACTTGCAATTTTAGCATACCGCAGTTAAGATATATTTGGTTTCCATAACATAAGGAAAGTTATGAAGAATAGCAGAAAACATACCATATTCACCTGTTTGTTTTTAACGGCGGTTGTCATTTTATCCGTCTGGCTTCTGGAAAATAAAAACTCCGTCCAGGCTATGCCCCCGGCCCGGCTTTCCGACTCCAAAACCGCGATTTCACTCCAGGACCAGTTTGCCTACGTCGCGCAGAAAAGCATGCCGGCAGTTGTCGTCGTAACCGCACAACGGCGGGTTGCCGTAGTCGAAAGCCCCTACGCCAATGTTTATGATTATCTCTACGGCGGAGGCAAGATTACTTACCGCAACGTTCCTTCCGGCCAGGGTTCGGGGTTTTTCGTCAGTCCGGACGGCTATATACTGACTAATTTCCACATCGTCCGCGGCCAAAGCTCCTTCAAGGCGGTTCTTAATGACGGCGCCGAATATGAAGCGGAACTGGTCGGCATCGATCCGCCTTCCGACCTGGCATTGCTGAAAATCACTGCCGAACGGAAATTCCCGTTTCTGGAATTCGCCGATATGCGTAAACTGAAAATAGGTTACTGGGCAATCGCCATTGGGGCGCCGTTCAGCCTCGAACAAACCGTTACGGTCGGAATCGTCTCCCACAAGAAGCGCGGCGTCGGAATGAATTTACACGAGAATTTTGTCCAAACTGATGCGTCCATCAACCCCGGCAACAGCGGCGGCCCGCTGCTGGATATTCACGGCCGGGTAATAGGCGTAAATGACTTCATACTTTCCCCGTCCGGCGGAAATATCGGACTGAGTTTCGCCATTTCCGCCGATCTGGCCAAAAGAGTCTGCGAAGACCTGATGAAAAACGGAAAAGTCGAACGCCCGTGGCTGGGAGTCGTCATGACCGAACTTACCGCGGCCCAGAAAGAATCCCTGCACATCAGCCATGGAATACTGATCAGCGGCATTTATCGCGACTCCCCGGCCCGGAATGCCGGATTGAAACCGGGCGACATCATTTTAAGCGCCGACGGCATACCCGTAAACAAAGCGCACGACCTGCGCCTGACGGTACTCTCCAAACACCCGGACGAAAAGATCAAACTCGGCATTTTGCGCGAAGGCAAGGAAGTCATTATGGAAATAAAAGTTGAACGTCCCAAGTTCAATATTTATGAATCCATGCACGGTTCCAGGGAAAACAACCTGCTTTCCAAAAGCTGCGAAAACAAAATGAAATAAGGCCAGACACAAATTTCACCGCAGTAACTTCGCTAAATCCGATACGCCTTGCCGTACCAATACTTCAGTTCTGAAAATGCTCTTTGAAAGAACGGTCACATAAACGTCCCTGTACAAAGGTCTTATTAAAATCGTACTTATATTTAAAATTGACGTAATCTGAAAATGAAATTGTCTTCATGGTGAAATGAGAATCCGTAAAATCAAATAATTTAAATTCAAAAGGAGTTTCACAGAAAGCCGAACCGGTAACATAACGTACGTTATTTAATTTGGTGTTCAAGTTTATATGATTATGGGCGCCCAGTACCAGGGAAACACGAAATTTCTGTGTTAATTGCTTAAGCTCATCAGAAAAAGTTTTGCCGGGAACATGCAACAAATAATCCATGCCGCTTTGTTCGCATGGTACCCCGCATAGATTAGCATGGGTTACCAGTATACGGCATTTACCCTGATCTCTGGTATTTAACATTTCTAATTGCGCTGGCAAAAAATAAGGATTTTGAGGTTCGCTCGAACGCCAGAAATATGGTATTTTGCCCCAGTGGCAGCAGATTATATCAACACGAATTTTATCGTTAACAAAAAAGAAATCCACCTCATTGCCGATAAAAAATTGAGGAGCATGCTCCAACCAGCAGGCCACTGCGTTTTTAGTGGTCAAGTCGTGATTGCCAAGCGCCAGATAAGTAGGGCATGGCAGCCTGGAAAACAAATCAGCGGCAATCCTGATGTTTTCAGGAGTAGTCGATTCAACAACGTCTCCTCCGTGAATCACGAAATCAATATCACGTTGTTCATCTATCCATTCAGCCAGCAGGCCGATCAATTCCGGTAAGTGGGCAAGATGGCGAGGCTGCTGCATATATCCGGAAGTATCAGAACCGCCGACATGCGTATCCGCAAGAAAAACAAATTTCATTATTTACAGTTTCCTGAATTTCAGTTAATGTGCAAGAGTTATTCCGTAAAGAAGCGATTTTTTAGAGCTGCATCTGAAACTTAACCCAATATTGCAACAGGCGCCTCAGAATACAAGAAGAAATTACATCGGATTTAACATTTTGTCCAACTTAAAACAGATTTTCTTTCACTATCATCCCAAACCAGCATAGCCGGAACCAAATGAACGTGTTACGTGTTGCGTGTTACGAAAGAAATATTGATAAAATCGGAAAAGGTGTAGCCGCCCCTGTCCCAAGGGGCGCAGTTGCGGAAAGCACGGCTGGGACAGCCGTGGCTTCGGGAGATGCTTTAATCAAAAGTTAGACTCCTTTAAAATATGGATTATCCATTTAATAAACAATGGCTTATAACTACATCAAAAACAACTTTTGCCCCAAATGGTCAAAATATTACTTGTTGGATTCCATAATTTGTTTAAATTACCGCTTTTCGGTCCTTCTGCGTTTTGTGCCACAAACCCGGAGGAGTCAGAACCTGCGAACCGGACTGGTAAAGTTCTTTGCTTTCAGGGAAAAACAACAATTTGTTTTCCCTGAAACATATTGATAAAGTACTCGGCGCAGTCGGGGCTTCCCGGCATAACGCGGCCAGACCAGGGTAAGGAAGCGTAAAGGTGCAGGGCCGCTGCCTGCGCGACAATTCCGGAATCAAATTCCCTGGAATCAATTTGAATATCTGCTTTAGTACACTCATGTTATGTGTGATCGTTTTGTGAGAGCGGCATTTATCAGTGCCTCTGTTATCACAATATTCAGGAGGATGACGATGTCTGAAAAATTTCTTACCACGCCTTACGGGCGGGTCTGGTATGATGTTCGCGGCTCCGGGCGGGCGGGAATTCCTTTGTTAATCGCACACGGCGGGCCGGGCATCGGGCATGATTATCTGGAATCCCTTTCTGAACTAAGCTCTGAACGGCCGGTAATTTTTTATGACCAGCTTGGGAGCGGACGTTCTGCAGCAGCAGACGACCCGGCGTTCTGGACAATAGATTATTACATCTCCGAACTTGCTGCATTGATCAGAGAATTAAAACTGGAAAAAGTTCATTTGCTGGGACAGTCATGGGGGGCCTTCCTGGTCTGCGCATATTGGCTTCAACTGAAAACGCCGGCAGTAAAAAGTCTGATTTTGTCCAGCCCGTGTCTGAGCGCGCCGCGCTGGCATGAAGACCAGTGCGCCTGTCTTAAGCAGATGCCGCAGGAATTGCAGGAAATCATTCTCCGCGCCGAGGCCGAACATGATTACGCTTCTCCCGAATATCACCAAGCCATGGATATCTATTACCATCGTCATGTTTGCCGCATGGATCCCTGGCCGGAAGTCTTAGTCCGTTCATTGGACGGGCTCAACCTGAACCAGTATTTATACATGTGGGGAGCGAGCGAGTTTACCGTTACCGGGACGCTGAAAGATGAAGACCTCAGTCCGCGCTTAGCGGAAATCAACATACCGGTTCTTTTGACCTGCGGAGAATTCGATGAAGCCGTCCCGGCAACCGTAGCGGATTTCAGCCGCCTTATTCCGGGAGCGGTAATGCGGGTTTTTGCCGGCGCGTCCCACCTGCATCACCTGGAAAAACCGGAACAATTTAATTCTGAACTGCGCGCCTTTCTGCGGCAAGTTGAAAAATTGCACTGATCCGAAAACCGGGCGACTTGAACAAGTCTAACAGCCGTTCCAGTCGAAATTGATCGGGTTATTCCCGCGGTCGAGCACGTTCGCTATCTGAACTGTATATAATTTTCAAACAACTCAAGTTTAAAATCAAATAAAAGCTTCAAAAAATAGCTTATAAGACGTTTTTATGTCATCTTTAAAACTGTAAATTGCTTACATTAATCAATAGTAATTTTTATTTAAGCGATCGCCCCCCGCCTACGGCGACAAGACCGCAGTCGTCTTACGTACCTTCAATTCTACCGGAATGACTATATGGCGCGGGGTAAGGTTTTCTTTCGGGTGTTCCAGTATTTCCATTATTATTTCCGCCGCCTTTTTACCGATACTTACGGTATCTTGGGCCACCGTGGTAAGTTCTATGCCCAATTGAGCGGATAATTCTATATCGTCGAACCCGCAAATTCCGACTCGTCCGGGGATGTCGAGGCCGATTTCGCGCAGTCCCCGAAGCAGTCCTATGGCTATCGGATCGGTCAGCGCAAATATTCCGACAGGTTCGTCTTGACAACCGGCCGCAATTTCCGGAGAGACATTATAAGCGTCTTTCATATAACCGTTATTCTGATCGGTAGCGGGAATCTCAATAATACATGAGTCGTCGAATGGAATCCGGTACTGGAGCATTGCCAGTCTGAATCCCTTAATACGTTCACGCTCAGTTTCTTTTTTCAGATTACTAATCAGTATTCTCATCTTTTTATAGCCGCATTCGGCCAGATGCCGGCCGGCAAAAAATCCCCCGGCACAATTATCCGGGACTACGTAATTAGTTCTGTCCGTCAATTGATTGAGCGCAGTATGGGCAAAAAAAACAAGCGGAGTTTCACTCTCGAAAATATTTTTAACTCCCGCAGAATATTCGGCTTGTTCTTCGGTGGGGGCGATTATAAAACCGTCCGCTTCGTCAATAAAACGCGCTATGCATTCATTTTCTTTTTGCGGCACTCCTTTGCTGTTGCACAGGATAACTCCAAATCCCCGGCCAAAAAGGTAATCCTCAATCGCCATGATTATTTTTGAATAATAGGGATTGGTTATATGATGCACGATCACCCCTATTTTTTTATTTTTATGCTCGCCCCAGGACGTGGATACGAATGTGCCGCTGCCCTGTCTCCTGATAATATAGCCCTGGTTTATCAACGCATTCAGCGCCTTGAGCAAAGTGTGCTTGCTTACTCTGAATTCTTTTATAAGTTCATTCTCGGATGGCATCTTTTCCGAAGGATCATATTGCCCTTTTATTATTCTGCGCTTGATTATTTCGGTAATGCGGCGATGTTGCACTCTGTCGTATCTTAAATCCATAATAACCGCTTATAAAGATAAGTTTCATTGTTGTAAAATACTTTACAGTTAAAAATTAAATCGTAAGTCCGGTTTTGTCAATTATCATACCGCAGTATTGACAATTATTTTTTGAATCCGTAGTACGACAAATGGCGATTGGGGCGCGGAAGTTCGCTCCGCAATATTCCGGCGCTTTGACTCAGCGATAGCCTAAACGGCAGAAATTTTTCATTCCTGAAAGTAATCGGTCCGGTAACGACTTTTTCGTTAAGGGCCGGAGGAGCTCTCAACGCCAGCCGTTGCCGGATGACCGATTACTTCTGAAAAAACAAATATATCGAAATTTCAATCAGCCGGGGTTGACATTTCCAATGTTGTTTATTATAATATATCAAGGGTAACTTATACGTATAACTCATAAGTGCCCCATTCGGTTGAGATAACGGTAGTGCCATGAATGAGTGGTTCGATACCGTAGTCAGCAATTGCGGTCATCCTTTCATAAGGATATTTTAGATTTGCAAACGAATGAGAAGTGCGGATCAAGGAATCTGACCGTAAAAAAAACAGAATAAGTGGTAAAGCTTATTTTTTGCTAAGGGAAAATGGGAAAAGCCAGATAAGACATTAATAATAAATAAATAGAATTTCAGTTAAAAAATTAACGGAAGCTAACAATTAACCGGGATGGTGAAAAATGAAAAGTAAACAGTCAAATATTAAAAATGAAATTTTCACCCTTATCGAACGCGTGCCTGGGTAAGGCATCGCATGCTATCCGGCTGAAACGTGCCGGACACGCCAATTATTCATTTCAGGCGTGTAGTCTGCCTCCCATCGCAAGATGAGGCGGAGGGACAAAGTCACGA
>JAQUOK010000062.1 GCA_028717165.1 Victivallaceae bacterium
GTCAAATCGGTAAACACTGGTACTTTGTAGACAAATATTTAAATTTGCGGTTTCCACATGTCCATCAATGTATAAAACCGCAATACAATTCCCGTGTGCGTATGCTGGGCTACCAGATTTTTTATCGGGATAATCATAATAATCTTTTATGATCCAGTTACCGGTATTCTTGGTTATAATTCTGTCTCGATTCTTCCAAGCGTTTGTCCCGGTATATCTTGTGATCCAGCAATATGAATAATTAGAATAAGTCGGCCAGCCAAATGGAGGATTTGCGGGACTGGGATAGGCGCTGAACCACCCCTTGTTTATAGTTACCGGGCAATATAATATTGTCGCGGCTTTTATATACCCGTAATAATAAAGTTTACCAAACGAAGCCGCGTTTTGTACATCCGCTGAAATGTATGTGCTATCTACAACAGCTGCGCTGGCAGCATTCGGCAACCAGGAATCGAAATCATTGGCATAAGAAGCGTTTCCAAGTCCCAGTTGTTTCAAATTGTTTACACAGGATATGGCCTTTGCTTTTTCCCGGGCTTTATTCAATGCCGGCAGCAGCATTGAAGCGAGTATCGCGATGATCGCGATCACAACGAGCAATTCGGTAAGTGTAAAAACAGATTGTTTTTTCATAATGATTCTCCGTTTATTTGGTTTATATATCCGCAACTTGCCATGGGATTTTTCAATTCCACGTCAATTCTGGCTCTAACGGGCGGATCGGCCGGGTTGTCCATGATGTTTATGATTCCGGTCAATGCCGCCTGGCCTATTTTTTCCGGGTAAAGTTCAATTGAAGTTAAAACCGTATTCGGCGCTATTTTTTCCGCCATGTTACCCATACTGATAATACTCATATCTTTCCCGACTTTAAGGTCACGTTCTTCCAAAGCCTTCAGCGCCGATAACGCCATACCGTCTGTGGAAATAACCGCCGCCGAAGGCGGAACCGGCAAATCCAGGAATTTTTTCATCACTATGTAACCGCCGTTAGTCCAGGCGTCGCCTTCCTGTACCAGTTCTTTCCGGTACGGCAGCCCAAACGCATTCAACGCGTTTTTGTAGCCGATTATTCTTTCCCGCATGTTTACGGTTTCCGAAAAATGCGACATAAACGCAATTTGAGAATGGCCCAATTCTACAAGATGTTTTACCGCCAGATAAGAACATTTGAAATTGTCGGTTACGCAGTAGCTTATCGAAGGCTCTTCCGACAAATAGCCGGCCAGAATGAAAGGAAGCCTGGTGCCAAAATATTTGCGCAGGGGAAAGTTGTCATTGAGGCCTAGAAATATGATTCCGTCTATGTCCTGCGAATAAATGGAATTTTCAGCTTCAATCCGTTTCACTTCACTGGCCTGTTTTTTGCCTTCGGCGATAATTCCGTTGAAAACCCGCCGGTAATAAGGATCATTAAGCAGGATGTTTTCGGCAAGTGGACAAAACAGACCGATAATATGTTTCGCCTCGTCCTTAAATATGCCCGGATTGACAAACGACCCTTTGCCTTGCACCCGGAATACAATACCTTCTCCGGCCAGTTCCTGAAGGGCGCGCCGGGCAGTTATTCTGCTTACGCCGTATTCTTTTACCAGTTCATTCTCGGACGGGATTTTTTCCCCGCCCGACAAGGTGCCGTTGTAAATCTTGTCCGTCAGCAGCTTTTTTAACTGGCAGTAATACGGAACATTTATATCGTTTCTTATCATAGCAGGTTCAATTGTATTACTTGTTATGTTACAACTATTACAATTATATTATAAGCAAAAACCGGGCGCTTGTCAAGTATCTTTTCAAAAAATCAGGAATAAAATTCCCGTCTTTATGGTCTGCACATGGCTGGCAAATCGTCCTCGTGAGCGGTTGCCGGACATTCAGGCAGCATATTCTGCGCAAGTTGAGCCTGGGCGCAGCAAAAAATGAAAATTGGAATTATCACTTTAAACATTTAAGTTATAATGTTGTGCAGTATATTTATATTATAACGCCGTGTGCAAGTTTTTTTTCGACATTTTCGCCTCAGAGAGGAAACTCAATGGAGGGCGAGACTCTGTCGAGCCGCAAACGTTAACGGATTTCGGCTCGTGAGGACACTCGCCCTCCAGGAAATGTGTAATGCGGCGGCATTCGAAAACAAGCCGTATCCCGGCAGGCACAATAAAAAAACTTGCGTACGGCATTATTATAGGAAAAGCTTTTACAGCTCTATATTGTCCGTAAAATGATTTTCGGGTCGAAACCGGCATGCGCATAAAAAAATCATTTTGGCGTGATATTATGATTTTGCCGGTACATTTTCAATACCGCCGATACGCGCTGCTGGGAATTTTTGCCCAAAGAGTACCAGTTGGCGCAATTTCCGCGGCCTGAAAGCAGAACTTTCAGCATTTCGCCGTCGAATAACGCTTTTAAAAAAGAAATAAAATTATCCGACAAGTGCCGGGCGGCTATAATTTATGTCAATACGCCCAGCAAGAAGAATTTTACCTGTAACATACTTGAATTTCACTAGAACAGAACGTTTATTGAGATAATTTTAACCCCAATAATGACAAGAAAGGAAAGAAATGAAAAAAATCATCATTGAAAGCTGCCTGGCGGCGGTATCTCTGGGCATGGCCGGGTGTGCGAGTCTGGAGCTGTTCGATCCGTCGGACACGACCCGCAATACGGTTCGCAGCGCTTCGACAGTTTCGCATGCGGAGTATGTGCAGGCTGCCCGGGCGGCGGCGCAGGATGCATTGTCAAGCCCGACGCTCACCCGTTTTTTGAGAAAATATAACCAAACCCATGGTAAAGACGATATACCAATTATCCAGATTGCGGAAATTGTCAATGACACGGACGACCCGGACTTGAATCAAAAGCTGATCACCGATGAAATCGGGCGGGCTCTTTTGAATTCCGGTCTGATGGAGGTAACCATGGCTGCCGGCGCGGATGTCCGGTCAACCTTCGCCGATGCCCGGGATCTTAAACATGACAAAAATTTTAACCAAACCACCATTGCGAAAAAGGGTACGCTTGAGGCGCCGAGCCTTTCTCTGGAGGGAGCCATTATTTCCAACAAAGTCAAAGACGGCAGGAAAACGGTTGTTGTCAGGTCGTTCAACCTGAAAATTGCGGATATTGAAACAGGCAAGGTTATCTGGACTTACAACAAATCTCTCGGCTTTGGGAAAACTGAAGGCGCAATAGGATGGTGAGCCCCCCTGAAAAATGCTGCCTGACCGCTAAAAGATTGCATGTCGGCCGTTTCCGTATTATCTTAGTCAGTTGCCGATAATCATAAACAAAAAAGTAAGGTCAATTATGATTCAGAAAGCTTTTGCCGGATTCTTCGCCTTAACCGTTTGCGGTACGGTTTTCCTTGCCGGATGCCTCGCCCCGCGCCCGGCCGACACTATATCCCAGGTATCCACTATCGATGCGCTGCTTGCCGGCGTTTACAGCGGTGAACTCAGTCTCGGTCAACTGTTGGAAATGGGTGATACCGGTATCGGTACTTTCGACTGCCTTGACGGCGAAATGCTCGTTCTCGACGGCAGAGTTTATCAGGTTAAGGCCGACGGCCGGGTTTATACTCCTTCCGGGGATATGACCACCCCGTTTGCCGCGGTAATTTATTTCAGGCCGGATAATACGCTATCCTCCGCGGAGGATTTGAATTTTGCGGCTCTGAAAAGTTTGCTTGACAAATATGCCCCGGCTGAAAACCTGTTTTATGCCTTTAAAATAAAAGGCGCCTTCAAAAGCATGAAAACCCGCTCGGTGCCTCGTCAGAAAAAACCGTTCCCGCCCCTGGCCGAGGTAGTGAAAACACAGCCGGTTTTTGCCATGGAAAATATCCGCGGAACGATTGTCGGCTTCCGTTGCCCGGCGTATGTGAAAGGCATCAACGTGGGCGGCTATCATCTGCATTTTATCAGCAGCGACCGCAGGCGGGGCGGGCATATTCTTGACTTTGAAATGCAGAAAGGAGCGGTCATTGAAATAGACCGCTGCAATAAATTCTTCATGCGGCTGCCGGAATCCGCCGCGGGGTTCCATAAAGCAGATCTGACAAAAGACCGGAGCCGGGAACTTCATAGGGTCGAGCAGTAGTAATGAAGCAAGTACCCGAAAATACTGCGGAGCAGGTAAAACATGAGTTGTCCCGGTTCGCGAAGCCGGAGGACGCGGAAGGCAAAAAACGCTTTTTCAAAACGGCTCCCGGCAGTTACGGGGAAGGAGACATATTTATCGCCGTTTCAAACGCCGACCTCCGTAAAACCGCCAGACGCCATATAGACCTGAGTTTTTCTGAGCTTGAAAAGCTCCTGTCTTCGGAAATACACGAGCACCGCCAGACGGCTTTATTCATCCTGATGCTGCAATTTGAAAGAGGCGGCCGGGAACAGCAAAAACCGGTTTACGATTTCTACCTGGCGCACCTTGACGCGGTGAACAACTGGGATCTGGTCGATTTAAGCGCGCATTATATTATCGGAACGTTTCTGCTTGATAAAAAAGACCGTTCAGTTATTTACCGGCTGGCCGGGACTGATGACTTATGGAGGGAAAGAATCGCGATGGTTTCGACTTTCGCTTTTATCAGGAACATGGATTTTGCCGATACCCTCAGGCTGGCGGAAAACTTCATTCCGCACCGCCATGATCTGATTCATAAAGCGGCCGGATGGATGCTGCGTGAAATCGGCAAACGGGATTTCGAGACAGAAAACCATTTTCTGAAAAAGCATTACCGCGGGATGCCGCGTACAATGCTGCGCTACGCCATCGAGAAGTTCCCGGATGAGCTGCGCCGGAAATACCTGAACGGTGAAATTCAGGGTTAATAGAGGGATTCGGTATGTACAGATATTTAATAATTGCCGCTATGCTTTTACTGACCGGATGCGGACACGAGCGGATAATGCTGGCGGAATTGCAGGAATCCGAATGGTATAAGTCGCAAAAAACCTGGCTGGAAGAGACGAACAGCAGAAGAATCCGGTTCGGCCAGGCTTATATCATAGCCGGAACAATAAAGGAATTGAGACATAATTATAAGGCCAGGAAAATAGAAAGCCTTACCATATCTCCGGTCCGCTGTCTGGAAACCCCGTCACTATGGACAAAATGGTTCGGCCCAAACAGCATATCGCTTACGGCGGGCAATAACAAGTTCAGCGCGGAGAATTTCCCGGTATTGGATGAATACTGGGCTTTCGGCGTGTTTAAAGGGCTGAAAGGACGCTGCTCAGTCAATTCAGCGGTCAGGCTGATTTATGACGCCGATACCGGGACTCTGGAAATTATCGGACCCGGAGCGGAAAAGGAATTTATTCGTTAGTCCTGGACAGGCATTTTTCCAGCGTCGCATAGAATTGTTTCTTGATAATCGGTTTCGTCAGGTATGCTTCGCAGCCGGCCTGGAAAGTTTTGATCTTATCTTCGGCGTTGGCGTTGGCCGTCTGGACTATTATCGGCAGGCCGGGTTTGGCTTTTTTGATGATCTTGGAGGCTTCCCAGCCGGTAAAGTCAGGCAGCCTTACATCCATCAAAACCAGATCGACATTATTCGTTTCAGCCATATTTATACCTTCCTGGGCGGTTTCCGCACGAAGAATTGCGGCGCCGGTGGGTTCCAAAATGTTTTCCAGAAGCATAAAACTGATCTGGTTATCCTCGACAATGAGGAACGTCTTATCCCGCCAGTCATGTTCCATTTTTACCGGCAATGCGGAAGGCGTCACTTCAATATTGGCGTTTTCAGCGTATGGCAGGGTGAAATAAAAGGTCGTACCCTTGCCGACTTCAGATTCAACCCACATATATCCGCCGAGCATTTCAACATAACTTTTTGCGATGGTCAATCCTAAACCGGAACCATGATATTTGCGGGAAAGGATTTCCTCGCCCTGCCTGAACGGTTCAAAGATCTTGTCAAGCATATCCGCAGGAATGCCTTCGCCGCTGTCCTTGACAAAAAATTCGATCCCGTTGCGTTTGGCGTTATACCCCATCAGGATTCCGCCTCTTTCCGTAAATTTAATGGCATTGCTCAACAGATTGGTCAATATCTGGTGCAGGTAACGCCGGTCAGAACATATCACCGCCTCATCATTGCGGAGGGATTTATGCATTTGCAGGGAAATTTCCTTGCCGGCCTGTCTGGTCTGCGGTTCATAAAAATCATAAAGCTCCTCAATAACGTCGTTTATACAGAAATCCTCTTTTTTGAATTCCACTTCCCCCGCTTCTATTCTGGAAATGTCCAGAATGTCGTTAAGAAGCTGCATAAGGTTGCCGCCGCATTCGGAAATGATCTTTGCGTACTGCTGGCATTTCTCGAACGGCAGATCGTCACGCTGCAGAAGATCGGCAAAACCGAGGATCCCGTTCATCGGCGTCCTGATTTCGTGGCTGATATTCGCCAGGAAAATGGATTTCAGGCGATCCGATTCCTCCGCTTTCTGCCTGGCGCTTTCCAGGATGGCTTCCCGCCGTTTGCTTTCAGTTATATCATGGACCCGCCAGCATACCAGTTCCCGCTTGCCGATTTTCACATAATCGGCAACGTAGCTTATCTCAAATTTCGTGCCGTCTTTTCCCATCTGGATACTTTCGCCTTTCCGGGTTTTATTCTGGCCTAATTCAATCCACAGGTTATCGATATCTTCCCGGGTGATGGTTTTGTCGATGTCCCAGATACGCATCTGTTTCATTTCCTGCGCGCTGTAGCCCAGGCGGCGGCAGAGAGCCGGAGAACAGTAGTCTATCGAACCGTCAGGGTTGCTTATCACGATCTCAACATCCGAATTGTCAACCGCGGCTTTAAGCATATAACGGTCGTATTCGACCTTATAGGTTTCCGTCAAATCCTTGAAAATACCGATAATGCAGGGAGTTCCCTCCAATACGATATTCGAGGCGTATACTTCGGCGTGAAAAGTGGAACCGTCTTTTCTGAGACAGTCGACATTGCCCAGAAAAGATTTCTTCTGAACGTTTGTCCAACCTGAATCATGCTTGAAATTCTGAGCCGGATGCAGGTCTTCCAGGCGGCATTGAAGAATTTCATCGTTATCATACCCGAGCAGTTGACAGAAAACCTTGTTGGCGAGTTTCACTTTCCGGGTTTCCCGGTCAAGGATCACGATGCCCTGGTAAACATTGTCAAATAAAGTCCGGTAGCGTTTTTCGGAATTCTTAAGGGCCTGGGTGGAAAGGCTGCTTTGAGTAATGTCCTGTATTGTTCCGAATGAACGGACAATATTCCCTTTGTCGTCAAAAACATGGTGGCCGCGCTGTGAGATGTATTTAATGTTTTTATCTTTGAGAACAACGCGGTAGGCACAGTCGAAATTCAGATGTCCCCTTATGGATTTCAGAAAAAGCCGCCAGGTTTGCCGGCGGTCGTCCGGATGAACGAAAGCCAGGGCATTGCGGGGTCTGTCGAATAAACGTGAAGTCGGCGGAAGCTGCAGGATATTGAATATTTCATTTGACCAGGTGGCTTTCCGGTTCCGATAATTGAATTCCCAGTGCCCGACGTGGGCGACGCCCTCGGCTTCCTCAAGGCAGGCCGTATAATGTTCGAGCTTTTCCCGGGTTTCAACCTGTTCGGTTATGTCCGCGACTATCCCCATTATGCGTCTGGCGGAACCGTCTTTGTTGGCTTCGTGAATGTTGCCTTTAAGCATTATCCACTTCCAGTTGCCCTTTTTGGTTTTCATTTTCAATTCAAAGGTAAACGAATTGCCCTGTTCAATATGGGCAAGCAGGGAGTCTCTGACTTCCTTGCGTTTTTCAGGAGCCATGAGGCGGTAAAAGGTTTTGAGGTCATTACCGACTTCATCCGGGGAATAACCCAGTATCGAATAGCACAAGGTACTGGCTTTGATCTTATTTGAGCCTGTCCAGTAGGTGAATATCCCTTCATTGACGGCGTTAACGGCTTCATGGTAATCCCGTTCACGGGCGAACAGGGCCTGGATCCTTTTATGGTCGCGTTCCAGCAGAAGGCCTATTATCGCTCCGGCTCCCAGGGTAACCGCGCAATATATCAGTCTTATGAACAGAGAATATTTCGGCACATGATATAAAAAGGCGTCCAGAAAATTCAGGGGTTCATTGCTCAGAAAATATTCGAACGTTTCAGTAAAATAAAACATATGGGCGGCGCTTTCGCCCACCCAGAAAGCGATGCAGAGAATAACTGAAATGAAAATTGCCTTGACAAAAATATTTCCTGACTGCAGTTTCACATTTTTTCTCCGGTATCTATACTTAAATACGATTCCTTGGCGACGGAAATCAGGGTTTTGGGGATTTTCAGGCCGACTTTTCTGGCTGCCGCATAATTTATTACCAGATAAGTATCGGACGACAAATAGCTGTCGCCGGGCTCCGGTTTCACCCCGTTGAAAATTTTAGCCGCAATATCGGCGTAATGTTCGGCTCTCTGCCGCGGATCGTGAACTACCCCGAAAACCGCCCCGTTTTTAACTCCGGCGGTGCCATAAGGATACCAGGTGGGGATCCGGTAAAAAAACAGCGGTTCCAAAATCAGACTGGCAGTCTTCGGATTATCCATAAAATCCGACGTAAGCCATATTGCGTCTATGTGCGGAGCCATTTTCTTATGCGCTTTTATATAACTGTCAAGCACTTTCCTGGATTTCAGTTTTTCACTGGGAAGTATTCTGACGGGAAAAAGTTCGAAGTTATCCTGTTCACTGAACTGCTTCAGCAATTTCAGACTTGCCCGCGAGCGCCCTTCGGAACTGGCTATATATACTACTCCCAGGGTTTTGAATTTTGTTATTTTCCGGAACAAGCGGATCTGGCGAAGCAGAAAATCAGGATCGTGAAGCAAATGGATATGCTCCGGTATGTCTTCCTCTTTCTTAAAAAGTTTTTTTATGGGAAATGACGATTCCATGCAAAGAGTCGGGGTTGAATGCAGATTATTCGCCAGATCCTGTCCGGCCCATGTCCCCATTGCGAGCATCATGTTAACCTGATTGCTCCGCAGACTTTCCAGAACCTGGCTTCGGACGATCTTCCGTCTGGACAGATTCCAGTCGGAACACCAGAAATGTCTTGTCTGAATTGATAAATACTTGCTTTTCATATTCCTGGCAAGGAAGAGCCATATATCCTCTGCGCTCGAATGCCTCGGCAGTTGCGTCCAGTTTAAAGGCTCCAGCCATCCTTTCGCCGCCAGACGGTTAATAAAGTTTTTTAAAGAAGCGTTGTGTATTCCCGAACTTCCGCTTTGAAAGTAGCCTATAACCCATTTACGCCCGTCATTAAGGCAGGGAGGATATTTTTCAGAAATATCTTTGTCTTTAGTTGAAAAGATAAGATATGCAATGAAAAGAATCAGCACTAAAAAAGTTGTAAACAGAAACTTTTTTTTCATCCCTTCCCTGTGCTTATATTACGAATTAAAGCATATGCTAGACTAATATAATGAAAAAAACAGTCAAAGTCAACAGAAATTGACCTGAAAATATATTTTTGGGGCATATTCCCAAATGCCGTCCGTACTGCCGCGGCTTTTTGTCGTACATGGAAGCCTTTACTGTTCAAAAAGATAAGATATGTGCAAATTCAGTCTTTTGTTTTTCTGATTCTGAACAAAAAATTTTTCTTTCACCGTTTTTTTTATCCGAAATACAGTATTCTTTCAGAAAAAACTGCTTGTAATTTCAGCTTTTACATATTAAACTAACGTTAAACGTTGAGGCGTTTTTTTGCAGCTTGTCCCTGGCGGGGAAAGGATATCTATGGAGCATTTCGGAAACTTCGTGTTTAATGTGGCTCTTTTGATAGTGATGGGTTTCATTTATACCCGTCTCTACCGTTTTCTGCATAAACATCAGCTGACCCGGCAACTTCTTAACGGATTTTTATTCGGAGCGATCGCTATCGTTGTCATGCTTGTCCCCGCTTATTCCCGGCCGGGAGGCTTGATTTTTGACGCCCGTTCGATCATAATCAGCATATCCGGGTTTCTGGGCGGGCCGGTAGCCGCGGCAACGAGTGTGTTGATCGCGGGGACATACCGGATTTTCCTAGGCGGCATGGGGGTAGCGTTCGGCCTCGCGACAATTCTCGCTTCCGCTTCTCTGGGGGTCGGATACTATTATCTCAGGAGAAAATACCCGATAACCGGCAAGCCGTTGTTTATTTATTTCTTCGGGCTGGTGGTTAACGCCGTAATGATTTTACTGATATTGGGAATCCTGCCCCACAACATAGCATGGAATACCTTATGGGCGGTCTGCCTGCCGGTAATCGTCATATTCCCTGTCGCCTCCCTG
>JAQUOK010000063.1 GCA_028717165.1 Victivallaceae bacterium
GAATAACCATGGAGCAAGTCTCATAGAATATATTGAGGCAAGAGGAACATTATTAAGATAGAACATTACAGCTCCGGCGGTTTGGGGAGACTTTGTATATTCCGCATATTTGCCCCTTGTTAAAAACCAGTTATCTACATAGGGCAGCATTTTTTTGATTTCTTCAGGAGTTGTTTTTGCTCCTGTTGTCTGAAATGTTTGTACTTTGGGGTCAATTTCTTTTAAAAATTTCAGTTTTACTATATTGTGCTCCACCAGATCTTCATATGGTTCATCTGCAAATAAAAAATAAAAGTCATTATAGTCTGCCCCCAATTTTTTTAAGTGATCGATTATTGCTGAAAGAAATTGGCTATAGACTTTTTTGTAAACCGGACTCATAAAATCCGGCATTTGGCTGTTACGGCTTTTATAATATTTAAAGCTGGGACCATCAAAGTCTTTAAAGTGATAGTAATGGCAGGAGCCTCCCCACGCCCAGTTAAAAGCATAACATAACTTTCCGCCGTTTTTTAAAACCGGAACAACTCTTTTATCATGCAGACGAAAATCCAGAGGTGAAGATAAATTTCCATTGGTGTCATATTTGGGGCGGGGAAGCGAAGAAAAATTTACTAGAAATAAATTGGCATAATGTTCAAATTCGTCTTTAAGATAATTTTTTCTCTGTTTTTCCCGGTCAGTTACCTTGATTGGATAATGCAGTCCGACTGTGGTTATTCTATCATCTCCGAAAGTCATAAATTTAAATGGTAATTTAGAAGGCAGTTCGACTGGAAATATTGTCAAATTCAAGTCAATTTCTTCTTTATCTTCCGGACTGTGAATTGCTATTTTTCCTTTATAATTCCCGGGCTTTGTTCCAAAGGTATTGACTGTCAGCCAAAGTCCTTTGGTTTCGTCGGGGATAAGCTCAATCTTTGTTTTTTTTAGGAGAAGGCATGGATAATCTCTGTTGTCTCTATCTTTCAGGAACCCCGCTTCCCTAAGACTGATTTGATTTGGCGGGAACAATTCGTTTTTTTCATTTATCAGCTTCCCTATTTTATAAATGACAGTCATTTTTTTCAGGCTGCGGATAAGCAGGAGTCCTGATTCATATTCGTTAATGGCTGCTTCCAAATTGAGTGCGGGACTTGCATTTCTGGAAGGAAAAGAAGTTTTAGCAAACAAGGTGAACGGATTTTGTGACCACAGGACAATTTTCTTTTTATTAAAAATTGAAGCCATTCTGTTTTTCCATATCTCCTTTCGTAAATCTTCTGAATCCGTATAAGCAATCCAATCTTCCCGGGTACAGATTTCCGGTACTGATTTTAAGAGGATATTTATTTTGTTTTTCAGGGTTTTGTCTTTTCCTGAAGATATCCGGTTACGTTCCAGTTCTTTTTTTAAAGACGTCAATTCCAAACAGATGTTATCTTTATAAGAACCGAAAATAAGGATACCGAATTTCGAAGGGGTATGAAATTTTTCCCCGACATAGGACCATGAACTGCATTCCGGATTTTTCCCGGTATTCCGATTGCGGCAGATGTTGATCTTCCATAGCGAACCCGGAGTCGGGGTCTTTTGATTTAAGCTGCTGAATGGTATAGCTATTTCTGCGCTCCAGCAGTTTTTCCCGATACAAGTTTTGCCCTGCCATGGTTTATTCCAGGAAGAATTATGTTCTATGGCATCGAATTTTGTGGAAATCGCATTAAGGATGAAATGATAATATGTTTCTTTATCGGTAAAAGGCGCTATGAATATTTCGATACTGTCATCTGTCCATAAGGAACTGTCAGGTTTATGGTGAACAGCTTTAATTTTTTTTATTTCCGGTTCAGCGCATTTGCACCCCAAATATAAGTTTTTTTCGTCGTATGCCAAATATATTTCCGACTTTGCCGCAGGTTGTCCTTTGCTCGTATTCAAGATAAAGTTACCTGCTTTGGCAGCCTTTTGCCAACAGCCGTCTTTTAAAGAGCCGTCAAGGACGGGATGAGTGTTAAAAAAAGGAATTGCGAGGGAAGGGATGGATGATTTTTTGATTTCATCACTGGACAAACAGCGGCTGTAAATTTTTATTTCATCAATGATACCGGCAAAAAAATGAGCGCGGGGATTATAACTGCCGATATACAAGGGATTATTTCCTGAAATTATTTTTTTTACCGGGATTTCTTTTTTTGCCACCAGCTCTCCATTCAGATAAAAGTTAATTTCTCCGCGTTGAAAAGTCATTCCCCAATAATACCATTTGCCGATTTCCGGGGTTTGTTTATAAAATATTCCGCCTCGTTTTTTGCCGTCTCCGCATAAGAATTCCCAGCCTTTATATTGCGCGGAATAACCAACCCGGCAAATTGCATTATAACTTTCTGTCCCCTTATTTAAAATACAGGCGAATTTTTCCAGTTTGCTTATTTTTACCCAGAAAGTAATGGTTGCTTCTTCGCCAGTTAATAGATTTTCAGCGGAAGATATTTTTACATAATTATTTAAACCATTAAAGTCTAATGCCTTGCCAACTATTCCCTCAACAGAAGCAGCGCCATAAATATTGCCTTCAACCGTTTTCCCGTTACCGTGCAATTGTTTTCCTGTTATGGTTTCCATATCCCAACAGGCGGTCAAGGATTTATCATCACCTTGCAGACAAAAATTTGCACTTCCTGTTAAAAGCAGAATTATTATTAATTTTTTAGTTATTTTCCACCTGATTGCAATAATTTTTTTCAACATGATATACCTCTTATATCATAATTACAGAGCAAAAACTGCCTTCATCTTGATACTGCCAGTTAATCTTTAAATTATCACTAATTTATTTTTTACGGAGTATATTCTCCGGAAACGGTCCAGTAACGCCGACTTGATGGAGGATCCTCCATCCATTGTACATGACCGTCTATAAAAAGGTAGTTCGCTCCTGAATTGTGCCATTCTTTTGTTCTTCCGGACCCCTCATAATCAAGGTTATTGCCCCCGGTTTCTGTGTTTATGATAAGCATGGAAGGATATTTTATTTGAGACAACTTTTTGTTATAGCTGCTGCCGGTGAGCCATGTATTTATTCCGTACGAAGGATAGTCTACACTTCTATTATCCTTAGTTGGATCACTGGGACAAAGATGGATTTTCGTTGATATTGAGATATTTTCTGCCCGGTATAAGCCCAATAACCATTTTGTATTGACTCCATTATTATTCCAAATCCAACCATCGTAATCATGGAAATAAGAAGCCCAGATTGTTCCAATTTGTTTCAAATTATTATTGCAACTTATTAGCTTAGCTCGTTCCCTGGCTTTGTTCAATGCCGGCAGCAGCATTGCGGCGAGGATCGCTATGATCGCGATCACAACGAGGAGTTCAATGAGTGTGAACTTACTGTTTGCTTTTTTCATTTTAGTACCTCCTGTTTGATTGTTTTAGATTTTGCATTTTAGTATCTTCAAAACCGTGACGGGATATCTGTTGACTTCCCTCTCCCTGTATTTAAATCGTCGCCATTGCGCCGGAAACGAGGTTTATATAAATAACACAATGACTAATTGACTTAATGACTATTATATGTTATGGGGGCGCTAATGTCAAGACTTCTTTGAATAAAAATTATAAAAACTTGCAATTGGCTTGACGGGGTAAATAATTCAGGTTATAATATAGACATTGAGTCAATTAGCCGCGCCGCTGAAATGCTGCCAGGGAAAACAGAAATGAAAATAGATTTATATAATAAGCAGCCGCTGAAGGATCAGGTAAAAGAGTACGTCCGGGAAAAAATTATTACCGGCGCATACCGGAAAGGGACTCAGATGCCGACTCAGCGGGCTTTGGCTGAAAAATTGCAGGTAAGCAACCGTACCGTTGAGATCGCTTTGAAAGAGTTGGAAATAGAAGGGCTCCTCCTGCGCCGGATGGGACTGGGGACATTTGTAAATGATACGTCCCTGAAATCGACACGAGCTATTGGTAAAACCGATATGGTGGCGGTATTTGTCCCGAACCTGGAAAACCCCGTTTTTGCTTTGTTCAGTTCGGAAGTGGAGAAGCGTCTTCTTAAGTACGGCAAGAATATGATCCTCTGCCGTTCAAAGGTTTTTCAGGCGGAAGAAGATAAGTATGTACGCCTGCTTGCTAAAAATAAAATTGAGGGAGTGATTATTTACAGCGGAATGCCGAAACTGGAAGCTTTGTTCAGGAAGAACGGGACTCCGGTAGTAAGAGTCTCGGACGTACGCCGGGAACCTGGAGTTCTGGCGTTCCTGGACCTGTACCAGGCGGGGCGGCAGATGGGCGAATACCTTCTTTCCTGCGGGCATCGGGATATAATCTGTGCCGGCGGTTTTCAGATGCCCGGCCCTGACGACCCGCGCTTTAAAGGCATAACGGACGTAATGCGTGAAAACGGCATCCCGGCGGATAATATTGTAATATCGCAGGAAAAACGCGCCGTTGAAGATTATATGGCAGCCGGCGCCGAAGCCGCTGAGAAAATAATCAACCTTAAAAAGCGGCCGACCGCAATCGTGTTTTATAACGACGCAAGGGCGTTCGGCGGCCTGCAATATCTGCAGACGCGGGGTTTTGTGATACCGGATGATTTTTCCGTTGTCAGTTTTGACAATGTAAGTTTCTGTTCTTTCTGCAGTCCGCCTTTAACCAGTATGGACCTGGATACGGAAAGAGCGGCTGAACTGGCGGTTGAAAGCATTATTTCCGGGGTTCAGAGCGTTCACAAACTGAACCCCCGCCTGGTGATAAGGAAAAGCGTCCGGAATATCTGACATGCTTTCTACGCACAGTCGCTCTCTGCTTGCGGAGTTAAATCAGCGGTTTGAGGAACGGGAGCCGGTTTGGCATTTTTCTTTTTATCCCCGGCCGGCGGCGGGGACAGGAATAAACGGCAGACAATTTCTCCGTTTATAGTCCTGTCATTTATGCTCGAACGCCCGTAGTCGCGCTGGATATCAACCAGATAGAGCAGCCTGCAATTGGCTGATACCAGGCTTATATTTACTATCCCGGTTGACGGGAGCGGGATCACAAAAGTCTTATCTACCTTTCCCGGCCGGCCGGCGGTTACCCTTTCTATATTGTTATTGATGCGCAATGTTGCTTCGCCAGCATCAGCAAAGATCAGACTGAATTCGAGTTCCGCGATCTGTTTTTTCGCTTCATTGTCGATTTTAAATTGTTTTTTCAGTTTGATTTCGGGGATGAGCGGTACCGGACGCCAGCCGCCGAAAGTGTGCGGGCCGTTATCCAGATACATTGTTTTTCCGTTTCCTACTGCCACCTTTATGCCGTTCGGGCGGACTTTGCGTATAACCCGGACTTCGTAATTATCGCGGTAATAGTCATAGGCCAGAAAACAAACCATGGTAATAATGGAGAAAACCGCTATATACGGAATATATAGGTGACGCCGGTCATGTTTGCAGACACGCCAGGTGCGGTTGATGAATATGGCAGCCATGATCGCCAGCAGCGGAATTACTGGAACGCGGAAGCGGGCGAGGATATAGAAAGCCACGGTTGCGGCGCAGTACGCCAGAATAAAATAGATCAGCAGGAGCATTTTCAGGTCATGCTTTTTCAGGCTGCGCCAGGCCAGGACGTAAATTCCGGACAGGCCGGGGATCATGATGAATACCGTCCATAGAAACCCGTAACTCAGGAAATCGCTGTATTCAAGGGCGATGCCTAAGGAAATATTGTTGGGCAGTTCGCGATAGTCGCAGAAAAGCAGAAGTTTGCGGTAGGTAAGCTCCAGAAAGGCCAATGGCTCCCTTAAAAACCAGTCCCATATTCTGGAAATTACGCTGACCTTAGACTGTTGAGAAGTCCATACCGCATAGGTAGTCGGGTATTCCATCGGCCCCGGCCCCCAGCCTTCTTCGCGTCCGCCGGGCGGGGACTCCGGAGTATTTCCCAAACTCAAAACGTTGGGAGCGTCACTTGACGGACCGCAGAAATGCCCGAGCAGAACGCTGTTGCGGTAAGAGAACGGAACCTGGGGCAGAATCACTAAAAACAGGAAAACAAAAATCGCCGCGCCGCTTCCCATGAGTTTTTTTCTTAAAGGCAGAGAACGGTGTTTTTTGAAAACCAGCGAATAAACCGCCAGCGCCACGAGGCCGGGAATTAAAAACCAGACGTTTCCGCGGGTGAGGATTGCGCAGCCGCTTATCAGCACACAGACTGCCCAGTGCAGGGTTTTCCCGGATTTATATGCCGCAACGGCGCAATAGAAGATCAGGGCCATCCAGAATGCCTGAAGAGTCGCGATGAGGAGATAGGGCGTATACAGGATCAGCATTTGCGAAAACGCGGTCATTGCCGCGGCTATAACCGCTGCCTGCCGGTTCCAGATTCTGGCGGTGGACAGTCCGACGAGGTAGACGGTTGCGGCGCCGAGCAGGCTTTGCGCGATGATTACCGACCAGACGGAATATCCCAGCGTAAGATAGATCAGAGGCAGGAAAATTGAATTGTAAAAAGGCTGGTACTTATGGGAATTGTTAATGTAGAAAGGATCCTGAAAATCACCTTGAGAAATCAATTCGGCAAGTCGTTTATAGGTACACATGTCAGTGACCGGCAAGGGGAAATTAACCGCGTTTTTGCCGTTGTTGGCAGCCTGCAGTTCATAAGCCGTGCCCAGGCGCAGTACCAGTGCAATCAGCACGATACCCAGCAAAATCAGGAAGAATCTTTTTTTTATCCGCATAAATATCTGTTCCCGGAGATCGTAAGTTTTAGACGCTCAGCAAATCATGTTCCTTGGCGGCGAAGATGTCATCGATCCGCTTGATATACCTGTCGGTCAAATCCTGGATTTCCTTGAGCATATCCTTCAGATCGTCTTCGGTAATTTCACTTTTCTTCTGAGATTTTTTCGCGATTTCATTTCCTTCCCGGCGGATATTACGGATGCCTATTTTGGCGTCTTCGCTGCGGAGTTTGACTTGCCTGACCAGGGTATTGCGGCGTTCTTCGCTGAGCTCCGGCATGGGCAGGCGCAGGACGCGCCCGTCATTTACGGGAGTAATGCCTATATTCGAAGCGTTGATAGCTTTTTCTATTAATGCGATACAGGATGGATCCCAGGGCTGAATGACCAGCAGTCTGGGTTCGGGAACAGTAATTCCGGCCAGTTCTTTCAGCCGGGTGGGGGTGCCGTAGTAATCGATGTTCAGGTTTTCGACCAGGGCGGGAGAAGCTTTTCCGGTGCGGACCGCGGCAAAGTCGCGCTGCATGGCTTCTTCGGCGTTCATCATTTCTTCTTCGAGATGATCCAGTAATAAATCAATTTTAATATCCATGGTTTGATCTCCTAGTGTCTTTGTTTTACACTTCTATCCCAAAAGCGTTTCTAAATACGGAAAATCCGCAGGATTTTCTCGTCGTCCAGGGCTTACCTGGTCACAAAGCCCGCCTTTAAATTATAAAAACAATATCAGCAGATATAAACTAAGGCCCAAGCGGGAAATTGCAAATCCGATCGGAGATTTAATTAATACTTCTGCTCCCGCGGTTCAGATTTTCCCGAATGAGTTTTTCGATGTCATCATGGGCGATGTCGATGATTCTGCCGGTCTTCATCCACGGATAATCGGCGGTTGTGAAAAGCCGTTCTTCCTGAAATGCTCTGGGCATGATCTCCGAAATGCCCTGCAGGCGTTCGGAAGTACTGTCTTTACATGGCTGGGTAACTACATATTCCGGCGGCACCGCGTTTATTTCCGAAGAGGCGTGGGCGGCGTTGACAACCCGGGTCTGAACCCCGGCGATCGCCGAATCGCAGATGAAACTTTTTTCGCCTTTCGCCTTAGCCAGCAAAGCGTCCATTACGTGGTCGCGGCTGTCATTGTTTTCGTAAATATGTTCCCGGCCGTCAATTTTGTAAGTTGTTTTATCGAAAGTCCAGGTTATAACGCCTTGGGCGCCGGTAATGATAATTTGTACGTCTCCGTTGCATTTTGCGGTATGCGTCGCGTAATAAAGCAATCTTTTGTTATCTTCCGTAATTATTTCAATGGCGGCGTTGTCGGCGTTGTCGATACCGGCGTTTGCCCTGAAAAGCTGGGCCTGAACCGTTTTCAGCCGGGCTGAACTTTCAAAGGTGTTTCCGGCGAAGAAACAGATCAGGTTTACCTGATGGGCCATCGCGTTATTGAACGGGCTGTCCAATATCCAGTTATCCCCGTTTTTTATGCGTCCGGCCCAGTTGTTCCTGGCGTAATAAGTTTTGTCGCGGACCGTTATTCCGCAGAATTTTATAGTTTTCACTTCGCCGATTTCACCGGCGAGTATGGTGTTTTTGATTTTCGCGGTTGACGGCTGGTAAATGGTCTGATAGCCGACGGCGACGAACTTGCCGCTTTTTCTTTCCGCTTCTTTTATGGCGGCGAGTTCTTTCAGGGTGGCGGTAATCGGTTTTTCAACAAAAACATTGGCTCCGGCCTCAAGGGCGGCGATCGCCATCGGCGCGTGCAGGCTGATTCCGGTAGGGATGAAGCAGATATCGACGGCGTTCCTGAATTTTTCCAGCATTGCTTTGTAATCGCTGAAAATTTCACAGCCGGCGGCTTTCAGTCTGGCGCATTTTTCGGCTTCTTCGTTCTGATTTATTATTGTCGCCGCCGCAATTTCGAGTTTGCCGCGTTCCTGGCAGCGGATTAAATCATTGTAATGAATATTTCCGAAGCCGGAAACGCCGATAATTGCCGTTTTTATCATAATTATGCCTGTTTCAGGACAACTTTTCTAATATTTTTCTTTCCGGCCTTAAGAATAATAAAACCATTGCTGAAATCGCCGGTTTTAATGTTTATATCCGCGCTGCCGATACGTTCGTCATTGATGTAAGCGCCTCCGCCGGTAAGCAGGCGGCGCGCTTCCCCGTTGCTCCCGCACAGCCCGGCGGCGGTAAAGAGTTTGACGATCCACATGCCGCCGCCTGCAAAATCGCTTTCCGGCAGTTCGACTGTCGGCAGGTCTGTGAAACTGTTGTCCTGCTCGGTTTTTACGGAAGCGACAGTACTGGAGGTCTTGATTTTATTTTCCCGGTCGGCGAAACCGAATTTGCTGCCGGCGGTCAGATAAGCTTTGCGCGCTTCCGCGTCCCCGTGCGCCAGGCGGGTGGCTTCATAAGCCAGGATTTCCTTGGCGCGGTTTATGGCCGGCGCTTCCAGACTGCTCAGTTCGTCAATTTCGCTGACCGGCAGATTGGTGAAGTAACAGAGAAGCTGCCTGACCTGGCTGTCTTCGGAGTTGCGCCAGAACTGGTAATAGTCAAATACGGAAGTGCGTCCGGTATCCAGCCAGACGTTGTTGCCGCCGGCGGTTTTGCCGAATTTCTGGCCGTTGCCGTCCAGAAGCAGCGGAAAGGTGGTGCAGAATACTTCATTTCCGTTCATACGCCGGGTCAAATCCACTCCTGCGACCATATTTCCCCACTGGTCCTGACCGCCGAATTGCATGCGGCAGTTCAGGTCGCGGTTCAGAATATAAAAATCGTAAGCCTGGAGGATGGAATAATTGAATTCAAGAAAGGTCAGGCCGTCTTCGAGACGGGCCTTTACAGATTCCTGCGCCAGCATGCGGTTGATGCTGAATTTCGTACCGATAATGCGCAGGAAGTCGATATAATTAAGTTCTTTCAGCCAGTCGATATTATTGACGAAATGCGCTTCTCCGGATTCGACGGATATGAAACGGGCGAGTTGTTGGCGCAAGGCTTCGGCGTTGGCGGCGACTTCTTCTTTAGTCAGGATCGGGCGGGCGGTCTGTTTGCCGGACGGATCGCCGATCTGGGCGGTGGCGCCGCCGACCAGGACGATCGGCACATGTCCCGCCTGCTGCAGCAGGCGCATAGCCATGATCGGAAGCAGATGGCCGACATGCAGACTGCTTCCGGTAGGATCGAAACCTGCATAAAAAGCTACTTTCTCGTTTTCCAGCAGCTTCTTAGTCTTTTCCGCGTCGGTTTCCTGATAAATGAATCCGCGTTTTTTGAGTTCCGTATAAATGCTCATCTCTGCTTTCCGTTTATTGATTGAATATGTCGCGAAAAAAACTAATATAACCTGAAAAGAGAAAAATTCACGCCGGGAAGGAAAAATAAGTTTAAAAACACCTGTTTGTACTAATTGGTCAGTGCCCGTTTTTTATCCCTGGAAGGGATTTTTAACGTAGCCCAAGGCAGCGCCTTGGGGAATCTTATCGGTTCCATGATGTTCCCTGAAGGAGAACTTCAAAATGCGGGTAAGGCATTTGAGGTTCCCC
>JAQUOK010000064.1 GCA_028717165.1 Victivallaceae bacterium
CCATTGTAAAGTAAATTTTGTGTAGATCGTTCATTTTGCCTCCGAGTTGATAGCCTCGAGGTTAAGATGAACTTTCTACCATATTTTCACAAGTCGGCAAATAAAAAACTTTTGAAATTAGCTCAAAAGTTAAAAAAAACCTTTTTCAAAACATGATTTTAAGCGGTCGAGCTTATTTTATACGGTTTTAATATATGGTTCCGTTATTTTGCCATTGCGTTCCTGTCGGAACACCTGGAGTAACGGAGGAGAAATTATTTGTTTTTTTTACATGTCCATCTGCAAACAGAACGTTTACGCCGCCTGAATGGCGGCGGCCATAATATATATAATTACTGTAATATTCATCATCAATATAAGGTGCCTGATTAGAGCGCATAAAGGTCCATAGTTCTTTGTAAAGCTCGCCTGAAGAAAAATTTCCAATTTCAGTCATTGTGATTATCAAAGAAGAATTTTTTAAATTGGAAATTCTGCCTGAATTATTAATATTTCTACACAAATACCCATTAAAACCATAACCCCTTGCCCTGTATGGATATGCATAACTTTCAGCAGTTGCCACCATTCCGCTCGGGCAATGAAATATACTATACTGATTAATTAAATTCGCAGCGGTTCTGCTTCTTGTTTTATAGGCGATATAAGGCATTAACCGATAGTCCCAATATATGTAATTAGTCTCATTCGGATTGGCGGGAAAGCACCCGTCATAATCACTCAGGTAGGCGTCGGTTGCTGTTCCGAATTCTTTAAGCTGTGACGCACATCTGATGGCCTTTGCCGCTTCCCTGGCCTTAGCTAAAGCCGGCAGGAGCAGTGAAGCAAGGATTGCAATGATAGCAATCACGACAAGGAGTTCAATAAGTGTAAAAATTACCGGTTCGCAATTCCGCCCGTTTTCAGTCTGCGATAGTTTTTTCATTTTTCCATCTCCTTATGATGACGTTATGTTTTCTTGTTCTTTATACATTTTTACAAATTAATATCTCCATTTTATATCGGTTTTGAATTCTATATTTAACGGTTTCGGCGTTTCGTTTTCAAGTAGTTTCACGATTCCTTCACCTGCTTTTACCCCCATCCGGTAGGGAGTAACCGGAAAACAGGAAACCGGAATTCCGTTCGAAGATAATTCTTCCGTATTGCTCAAGGATAAAACGGCACATTTTCCGGGAACGTCCATTCCGTTTTTTGTAAGAAACCCGGTTACGTAGTCGATAAGATATTTATAATGCGTGCCGATTATAAGCGCCGTCTGCATTTTGCAGAAATCAAGAAACTTATCGTTGTCCGGTTCCTTGAAATATGAATTTTCATCCGGGGTTAATTTGAAGATCCTTTCAGAACAGTCCAGCCCGGTTTCATTCATCGCTTTTATGTAACCTTTGCGGATTTTTTCGAAAATCCACAGTTTACTGTCAATGTCGATGAAGCCGATACTTTTATATCCTCTGGCTATCAGAAATTTGGTCATATCATACAGATTTTTCTCGCTGTCGCGTTCAAGATAGTTCAAGGTATTGTCTTCCCTCGGACGGTCAAGGAGCAGATACGGGAGATTAAGTTTTTTGAACCGGTTGACGGCAGTCATTATTTCCATATCAGAACCGGTGCAGATGATACCGTCGCAACAGATGTTGTTCAAACTGTCGTCATCACCCACTACCGAGGTTCTCAAAAGCTTGATACAGAAGCCTTCTGAGGACAAACTGTTCCGGATCCCTTCAATTACCGCATAATAATACGGAGCGCGTTCCGGGCTTATTTCTCCAAGTACCGGGACATGAATTCCGATAGTCCGGTAATGGGCGAAATTATTTTTTTTGCCCCATAAGGCCCCTTTCCTGGGATAAGAATGAACGATTCCGTCCCTCTTTAATTCTTTTATCGTTTTATCAATAGTGACAATTGTCGTGCCGAACCTTCTGGTCAATTCCCTGACTGAAGGAAAAGGATCTCCCGGTTTAATTTTTCCTCTCCTGAATTCATCCAATAATTTCTGTTTTATCTGGATATGGAGAAGAACATTATTATTCCTGAGCGGTTCCTTCAACGCTAATTTCATCTTGTCGATCCTGATTGTTGCATGAATATTGCCGACAACCGCCGGCCTTGTTCTACCTGTTCTATCTATATTATAGAATCTTTTTTGTCTATTGTCAATGGAATTTCGAAAAAAAACGGAAAAATAGTGAAGATTTCGAAGAAGCGCCGGAACCGACAGAAGCAGACGGCCGTCTCATAAGTGCCGGGGAAGAAAAAAACGCTTTTCCCCAAAAGTGGTTTTGTCTTCCCGCCTCTTGGGTTATAAGATTATCGTTGAGGTATTTGTTAAATTTCTAAAAACCGAACTCCGGCTGGATGATTCCCCATTCATTGTCATTGCCGGAATCTTTCTTTTCCGTTTTCGGTTTTGAACCTTCTTCGGATGGTTTTTTCTCAACTTCAGGTTCGGCTTCCGGGGCTTTTTCTGATTCTGGTTTTTTCGTCCGGGGTTTCTCTTCCGTTTCCGGAGCGGTTTCCTTTTCCGAATCTTTTTCGGCTTCCGGTTTTTCAGTTTCCGGCGTCGCTTTTATCTCCGCCTTTTTCCGGGGTTTCGATTTTGCCGGTTTATCCGGTTCTTCTCCAGCGGCTTTTCCGTTTTTCTTCTCCGGTTCCGAAGCTTTTTCCTTCCTTTCCGTAACAGGTTGTCCTGCAGCTTTCGTTTCTTTTACTTTGCGCGGTTTGGTCCCGCTTTTCCGGTCCGGCCCTGAAGCTTTTTCCAAGTCTTCTTCCGTTTCGGCTTGCGCCCGTTCTTCCGGCCGGGATCCGGGATCAGACTGCGTATGCGGTTTTCCGGCAATTTTCTTTTTCCCGGATTTTTTGCCGTTTTCCTTTTCCGGTTCCGGTTCGGTCTTTTCATCCGGCGTGTCTGCCGCCTCAAAAACGGTTTCCGGTTCGACTTCCGTCCGGACATTGTCATCAAACTGTTCCTCGAATTCCGGACTTTCCATTTCCTTCAGCTCGGCGCCGGCATCCTCGTAAGCAGCCAGTTCCTCTTCAGTCAGATAGCGTAAATGCGTTATCTTGGTGATCGGACTGGAACTGAGCAGCAGCCCTCGCGCTTTCGGCGAGCGCACCGGATATTCCTTTAAGTTGATTTCCGTGCTTTTCGTTCCGCGTTTTGTTTCTTCAACTATCGTATATATCGAATCGGAGCGCGGAGTAAGCAGTTCGAGACGGCATCCTTTCGGGCAGAGACGGTAAGTTTTGTCAACGATGAATTTGTCGATAACAGTACGTTTGACGTAATATTTGCTGCTCTTATTTTCCCTGTAGATAACGCCGAATTCCAGTTGATCGTCAAATTTCCGGAAATCATAGAGGCGGTCAATGAAAATCTTGTCGGGTATGTTGATGACCTTGTAATTACCCTTGCGTTCAATGCACAGGAGATGATCGAATTCATTACAGGTCACCACATCATCGCTTTTGACGTTGGTGCCGACATAACAGTCTTTCCGGTCCCAGCCCACTTTGATATTATTCAGCGCGACAGCCCTGGGGTCGATTTTCTTGAACTGTTCTATTTCCGTACGCCGCGGGAACATTTCTCCATACTTCTTAAGCAGATCTTTCAGGTAGTCTATGGCGTATTTTTTCAGGCGGCCGAGATTTTTGTTGACCTCCTCGATCTGGCGGAGGATATCCTCCAGCTCCTTCTGGTTCTTCAGGATGTCGAACAGGGAGATGCGGCGGATCGGGATAGCCAGGAGCTTCTGGATATCTTCATCGTTGACGTCGCGTTTAAGTTTGTCGCGGAAAGGTTCAAGACCTTCATAAACCGCGGCCATGACTTTTTCAAACGATTCGCATTCCTCGATGCGTTTGTAGATACGGTTTTCTATAAAGATCTGCGCCAGTGTTTTTGAATGGAAAAGTTCTTCCAGCCTGGCGAGTTCGATTTCGAGTTCGCGGCGGAGATATTCAAGCAGTTTTTCCGTATTCCGCCTGATAACGCTGTTTACGTCCATTTGAACCGGCAGTCCGTCGCAGATAACCATCATATTGCAGGAAACCGAAACGGAGCAGTCCGTATAGGTATAAAGCGCCTTAAGCATTTTAGCGGGATCCTGGCCGCGGGTCGGGACGATTTCTATCTCGACTTTCTCGGCGGTATAGTCATTTATGGAAGCGACCTTAATCTTGTTTTTTTCAACGGCCCGCTCAATAGAGGCGATCAGGGTTTCGGTAGTGGTGACGGCGGGTATTTCCCGGATGATCAGTTTGCGGCCGTCACGCTCGATCTTGGCGCGCAGTTTGATCTTGCCGTTGCCGTTTTCATATTCGGAAACGTCCATTGAACCGCCCTGCAGGAAGTCGGGATAAAGTTCAAAATCCTCTCCCCGGAGTACGCTTATCTGGGCATCGAGCAGTTCACAGAAATTGTGCGGCAGTATGCGGGTGGACATGCCGACCGCGATGCCTTCAGTGCCGAGCATAAGCAGAGAGGGGATTTTCACCGGCAGGACGACCGGTTCCCGGTTGCGCCCGTCATAAGAATCGATGAATTCGGTAATATCGTTGTTGAAAAGCACTTCCAGGCCGAGCGGCGAAAGACGGCACTCAATATAACGGGCCGCGGAAGCTACGTCCCCGGTAAAAATATTCCCGAAGTTCCCCTGCCGGTCAATGAAATATTCCTTATTTGCCAGAACGACCAGGGCGCCGCCGATGGACGCGTCTCCGTGCGGATGGTACTGCATGCTGTGCCCGATGACATTGGCGACTTTGTGGAATTTGCCGTCATGCATGCGGAACAGCGACCACAAAATACGGCGCTGGACGGGTTTCAGACCGTCGTCAACGTCGGGAATGGCGCGTTCCTTGATGACATAGGAAGCATACTCGATAAAGTTCTGCTCCATCATCTGACGGATATAGCTGTTGCCCTCATTTTCAAGGTTCAACGCTTCGGACTCGCCTTCCGCCAGCGCCTCAGCCTCCCCGACCTCTTCGACTTCCTGAAGCTCCTGTTCATCAAATTCGGTTGCCCGCGCCGTTTCTTCGGCCTGAATGTTTTCTTTTTCTGCTTCTTTTGACATTATCTAAACCAGATTCGCCATAATATGTTCTTTACGTTCCGGGGTATTCTTGCCCATATAAAATTCCAGCATTTCCGGGACATTGCGCATGTGGTCGATGCTCACGCTCTGCAGCCTGATGTTTTCACCGATAAACTGTCCGAATTCATCCGGCGAAATTTCACCGAGCCCTTTAAAACGGGTTACCTCAAGGTTGGCTTTGCCGAGTTTCTCTACCGCCGCGTCGCGCTCATCCTGGTCATAACAATAAATCGTTTCCTTCTTGTTCCTGACCCGGAAAAGCGGAGTTTCCAGGACATACAGATGACCCGAAAGCACCAGTTGTTCAAAGAAGGTCAGGAAAAAAGTTATCAGCAGATTGCGTATATGCAGCCCGTCCACATCCGAGTCAGTGGCAATTATAACCTTGTTGTAACGCAGGTTGTCAATATCGTCCTCGATATCGAGAGCCTGCATGATATAATAAAGTTCCTCATTCCGGTAAACCTTTTCGAAAGTTTCATTGTGACAGTTGAACGGTTTGCCTTTGAGCGAAAAGATCGCCTGCGTATAAACGTCGCGGCAGCTTACCATGGAACCGGTGGCCGACTGTCCCTCGGTAAGGAAAAGCATGGTTCCCTCGCCGCGTTTGGAATTGTCGCCGAGATGAAATTTGCAGTCCTTGAGTTTGGGTATCTTCAGGGACATGCGCCTGGCTTTTTCCTTGGACTGTTTCTTTACCGCCTGGATCTGCTGGCGCACCTTTTCGTTGCGGACGACTTTATCGATGACGATTTCCGCTTCTTCGAGATTGCGGTGGAGGTAATCGACGATATTTTTGCGGACCGCGTCAACGATCGGCCAGCGGACATCGGTATTGCCGAGCTTGTTCTTGGTCTGGGACTCGAAAATCGGCTCCTTGAGCTTTATCGAAATGGCTCCGACCATTCCGTCCCGGACATCGGCGGCCTGATAGCTTTTGCCGGTAAACTCGTTTATGGCCTTGAGAACGCCTTCCCGGAAAGCCGACAGATGGGTGCCGCCGTCGTTGGTATACTGCCCGTTGACAAAGGAAAAATATTTTTCGCCGTAGTTATCCGTATGGCACAATGCGAACTCAATAGTTTTTCCTTTAAACGCGATTATTTCATAAAGCTTGTCGTCTTCAAGTTCGACTTCGATCAAGTCCTTCAGACCGTTTTTCGAATAATAACGCGCGCCGTTCAGGTAAAGGGACAGTCCGCTGTTCAGATAAGCATACATCCACATGCGCTTGACCAGATATTCCGGACGGAAGTTGAAATTCTGGAACATTTCCCGGTCGGGAGTAAAACTTATCCGGGTTCCGGTCGGTTCATCGGTTTCGCCCTCCCGGTCATCGACGATCACGCCGCGTTCAAAACTGACTTCCCGGAATTTCCCGTCCCTTACCGAACGCGCTTTGAATTCGTCGGAAAGGGCATTTACCGCCTTGGTGCCGACCCCGTTCAGGCCGACGGAAAACTGGAACACGTCGCTGTTGTATTTGCCGCCGGTATTAATGACGGAAACGCATTCGACAAGTTTGCCGAGCGGGATGCCGCGCCCGAAATCCTGAATTATGATATTCTGGTCCGCCTGGGTTACGTCGATCCGGCGCCCGGCGCCCATGATGAATTCGTCGATGCTGTTGTCGATGATTTCTTTTACCAGGATATAGATGCCGTCCTCAGGGTGGGAGCCGTCGCCGAGTTTGCCGATATACATGCCGGGACGGAGACGGATATGCTCCAGAGAGCTTAAAGTCTGAATTTTGCTTTCGTCATAAATGACCTGCTTTTCCTGAGTCATGATACCTTTCTATATATTCTGAAGTTAAGAAACATCCCTTGCCGCGGCGGACAAATAAAAAGCCATACAATAAATATATAGTAGCACTTTAGCTCAAAAAAGCAATTTTTTCAAACAAAAATTCGGGCGGGAAATGAAAATTTATTTTCACACCCCGATCCGACCTGTCCCTATATATTACAGGACTATTTTATTGAGCGGGAATTCGACGATTCCGGTCGCGCCGCAGGCGATAAGGTCCGGGATCAGGTCGCGTACCACATATTCATCGACAATTGTGGAAACCGCGACCCAGCCTTCTTCCGCCAGCGGCGAAATCGTCGGGCGTTCGAGCGCCGGAAGTTTTTCAAGCGCTTTGTCCAGGTCGCATTTATGGATATTCAGCATCAGGCCCACTTTGCCTTCCGCCGCCAGGACAGCCTGCAGGAGCATTGCGATCTTTTCGATCTTGTTCTTTTTGAAAGCGTCTTTCATCGCCGCCTTATTGGCGATAAAACGGGTTGTGCTTTCACAGAGGGTGTCGATAATCTTCAGATTGTTGGCCCGCAGAGAAGAGCCGGTTTCGGTAATTTCAACTATCGCGTCAGCCAGCATCGGCGGTTTCACCTCGGTGGCGCCCCAACTGAACTCGACTATGGCCTTGACCCCGTGCCGCGCGAGATAGCGTTCCGTCATGCCGACGGCTTCGGTAGCGATCAGTTTGCCTTCAAGGTCTTTGGCCTCTTTTATGTCGGAATTTTCGGGGACGGCCAGAACCCAGCGCAGAGGCTTGCGGCCAACCTTGCCGTAAACCAGTTCCGCAACCTCCACAACATCCGAACCGTTTTCCTCGATCCAGTCGTGCCCGGTCAGGCCGCAGTCAAGAATGCCTTTTTCGACGTAGCGGGACATTTCCTGAGCCCGGATAAGCATGCATTCGATCTCATCGTCGTCAATCGCCGGATAATATGAACGTGAACTGATTGAAATCTTATATCCCGCCTTGGCAAACATTTCCGCGGTGCTTTCCTCCAGGCTTCCCTTGGGAATACCGAGCATTAATTTAGACATACCCAGAACATCCTTTCTTTAGTTTTCCATCGAAAACCCTAATATAGCCGCAAATCGGAATTTGTAAACTCGAGGAAAACATTTATTCACACCGCGTACAGTTTTTTTAAAATAAACAGGCCGCAAGCTGCTATGGCAACATAAAAATCAAGGTCATTTCGCCCTGGGATGGGCTTTCTTGTAAATATCTTTCATCTTTTCGGCAGTCACATGCGTATATATCTGGGTGGTGCTGAGATTTTCATGTCCGAGCATCTCCTGCACGGCGCGCAGGTCGGCCCCCGCGTCCAGCAGATGGGTCGCAAACGAATGCCGCAGTTTATGGGGAGTCAGGTCGGGCGGCAAACCGGCAAAGATCAAATACGTCTTCAGGCTGCGCTGGAACGACCTGGGAGTTAAACGGCTTCCGAAACGATTGACGAAAAGCGGAGCGCCGGGACGTTCGTTCTCCGTTCTCAGCGCCCGCATTCCCAAGTAATGGCGTAAGGCCTGGGCGGCGGGTTTGCCGATGGCGGCGATACGTTCCTTCTTGCCTTTGCCTTTTACTTTCATTATATCGCTGATCAGATCGATGTCTCCGAGATTCAGCCCGAGCGCTTCGCTGATGCGGAGTCCGCCGCTGTAGATCGCTTCTATCAGAGCAGTATCCCGGGATGCGGCGAAAGCCGCCGAATCCCGGTCTTTGGCGGTGCCGTCCTGAACCGCTTTCGTCCAGTAGATTTTGGGAATTGAACTCAGCCGGTCGATTTCATTAACGCTCATGAATTTCGGCAGATTCTGTTCTTTTTTGATTGACGCCAGGCCGACGAAAGGATTCTGGTCAACGATTTCCTCACGCAGAAGGAAGCGGAAAAAAGAACGCATCGACGAAATTTTGCGAAGTATGGAATTCCGCGCCAGTTTGCGTTCCTGAAGTTTGATGACATATTTCCGGGCATGGTCGAGCCCGACCTGCGTCCATTCCGGATTTTCCCGGCCGCCAAGCACCATTTCCGCAAAATACAGGATATCGCGCTGATAATTATCCGTGGTATGAGAACTCGCCTGACGTTCATTCGTCAGGTAACACAGAAAATCATTCAGCGCATTCATCGCGATTCCCGCCTTTAATATACAAAAAGCATTTCACCGTATTTCGGCAGCGGCCAGTATTCGTCGTTAACCAGCCCCTCCAGGGTATCGACGGCTTTCCGCAGTTTACCCATGCATTCGATAATATCTCCGGAGTCTTCCGTACTTAAAGCGTACTGCAGGTCATTGCAGCAGTCGGACAATTCGGTGATGAGATCGCCTATGCGCCCGGCTTTTTCAAACTGGGCGTCAATTCCGGAAGGCAGATCTATCGCACTCATCCGGTCAATATTGGCGACGATTTTGCTCTGCTGGCGAATGGCGACAGGCAGAATCATGGTAAGGGCCATATTCAGGGCCAGTTCCCCTTCGATCTGAACCTTGGTCTTGTATTCGGCCATGAACACTTCATAACGGGATTGAATCTCCGTCCGCGACAGGACATTATGCTTTTCGAGGACTTTGATATTTTTTTCGACCAGCAGATACTTGAGCGCCTCAACCGTTGTCGGGGCGTTCGGCAACCCGCGTTTTTCGGCTTCCTTCATCCATTCCTGCGAGTAGTTGTCGCCGTTAAAGATGATCCGCTTATGCTTCTTGATAATTTCCTGAAGTATTTTCTGGAGAGTGGTATTGAATTCGGCTTTGGAACATTTTTCAAGTTTACCGGAAATTTCGTCAAGGGCTTCGGCAACGATCGTATTCAGGACAATGTTGCTTCCGGCGCATGACTGGTTGGAGCCGATGGCACGGAATTCGAACTTATTGCCGGTAAAGGCGAACGGACTGGTCCGGTTGCGGTCGGTCGTGTCCCGCGGCAGCGGCGGCAAAGCGTCAACGCCGATACGCAGTTCCCCGCCCTTTTTCGAACTTTTCGCGCCGCCTTTTTCTATCTGTTCGATCACATCGGCGAGCTGTTCGCCGACAAAAACGGAGATAATGGCCGGAGGCGCTTCGTGTCCGCCCAGACGGCAGTCGTTACCGGCGGAAGCCGTACTGGCGCGGAGCAGATCGCCGTATTCATCCACAGCCTGAATAACCGCGCAGAGCATGGTCAGGAAAATAGCGTTCTGATGCGGGTCTTTACCGGGATTGAGAAGATTTATTTTGTCGGTGCCTACCGACCAGTTATTATGTTTGCCGGAGCCGTTGATCCCGGCGAAAGGTTTTTCGTGCAGCAGGCAGACCAGACCGTGACGGTCGGCAACCTGACCGAGAACTTCCATGATGAGCATATTGTGAT
>JAQUOK010000065.1 GCA_028717165.1 Victivallaceae bacterium
GCCGCAGTTCGGGATGGCGCTGGCGGACTGGGACGCGTTCGCGCAGGGCTGGAAAGCGCCGGATGGGAAACTGTATCAGCTGCCGGCGGAAATGATCAATATTTACGGCATTGATTTCCTGTTCCAGGACTATCTGAAAAACAAGTATAAAACTATTGCTGAGGCCAATACCGCGCTGCAGGCCGGTTTCAAAAGCTGGGCGGATATTTTTCCGCCGCAGCGGGATTTCAATTATCTGAATTTCCAGAAACGGACGGGTGCTTTGAGGTGGGAATACGTCAGGCGTAATTATATCAGCGTGATCGAATACATCGTCCTGCACGGCCGGGGGATTTTCAATACGTTGGTCTATTGTTCACTGGCGGTGCTCATGGCGTTGATCGTAAATCCGCTGGCGGCTTACGCTTTAAGCCGTTACCGGCCGCCATCGGCGTATAAAGTGCTGCTCTTCCTGATGCTGACCATGGCGTTTCCGCCGATGGTCACGCAGATTCCGGTATTCCTGATGCTGCGCGAATTCAATCTGCTCAATTCGTTCTTCGCGCTCATTCTGCCGGGGATCGCCAACGGTTATTCGATCTTCCTGCTCAAAGGGTTTTTCGATTCGCTGCCGCAGGAGCTGTACGAAAGCGCCGAACTCGACGGCGCCGGGGAATTCCGCATCTTCTGGCAGATCACCATGAGTCTGTCCAAGCCCATCCTGGCGGTGATCGGGCTCAATGCTTTCACGCTGGCGTATTCAAATTTCATGATGGCGCTGCTGATCTGCCAGGACCAGAAAATGTGGACGCTCATGCCCTGGCTTTACCAGCTGCAGCAGAACGGCTCGCAGGGCGTGATCTTCGCTTCGCTGGTCATCGCGGCCATTCCCACTTTCCTGATCTTCGTCTTCTGTCAGAATATCATCATGCGCGGCATTGTCGTGCCCGTGGAAAAGTAAACCCAGAAAAAACGCAGCTTATTTTTTCAGGATGTTGAACGTGTTGCTCACGAGAAACGTTGTTTGCCGGTGCCGTCTATAGTCGTTTATAGTGCTTCATAATCGATACAGTAAAGCCGACGCATACCGGTAAACGCGAAGTTGAAACTGACGAAGTATATGGACCAAATAAACTTTTTCTGGATCAACTAACGTAAATTTTTCCACACCTCTATCATTGCTATAATATTACTCCATGGAAAAACCGCTTTACTTGAAGAACATGGTGTTAGAATCAGCCCGCGTTTTCCGAACGTTTCAAAAACTTTTCTGACGGCTTTTCTTACCTCTTCCGGTTTATCGAACGGCAAATGTATTGTATCACTGGGGCCTGCCCAGAAACTTTTTTCTCCACCGAGTTCCTTATTTATTTTTGTCCCATCAGCATTCTTGAAAAAGATATCAGGACAGATAAGGCTGTCAAAATTCAATTTTTTAAGATAATCCAGCATCGGCATAATTCCGGTAAGCAGGGTATAACCAATCGGTTTTCCGGCCTGATGTACTATTTCTATCTCTTTCAGCAGTCGCTTTAACAGAAAATGCTCCAGCATATCGGGACTGTAAAAATCACAGCTTTCATAAAAACCGTTTCGCCTTATAAAATCTATCCCACAGTCAAGCGCAACTTCATAACATTTTATATTGAATTTGTGATCGACTTCAAGATAAGCATCTACAAGTTCAGGATCAGTTATAGTGAATTCGGCGAGTGCAGTCGGGCCGAACGTATTCAAGGCGCCGGTCAGACCGTTCCCACAATAAAGACACAGCGGCAATTTATAAAGTTCCGCCCAAAACCGCATTTCCGCAAAACTTAATCTGATCTTCTCAATATTCTCTGATTTAGAAGGCGGCAGATAAATATGGCTGAAGCATTGAACATCCTTCATCGTTTTTATCCAGGGCTCGATAAAATGCGCCGGATTATAATCGCTGATGAACGGAATGTCTATTCCATGCGGCCATTGTTCATTATATTTTACGGAGGCATGAAGTTCTCCGGATGGAGTAAACCAGGTTTTATGGATAATGTCATCTTCAACTGTAATTTTATAAGTAACTCCGGATTCAGGATAAAATCCCATGGATAACTGGATTATCTGGTCAACACCGAGACCATTGACCATATAATCGAGGGTTTCCTGCAGAGACGGCCCGAATGGATATTGCCATTTTTTCCCCATACGCTGATTCCAATCCTGGAAATTCATAAATGGGCAACACGGCACATAATCCACTTCCTGACGTTTCATTGCTCCCAAAATCCGTTCTTTTCCTGTCATTTCTTGTCGAACAGACATTATAACATTCTCCTATGGGGTGAGTTCTTATAATTGTTTTATTCCAGGGGGGCAATACCTTGGGGCGACTTTATGTTCTTTATTTTTTTCATTTTTGCGTCCGGCGCACTTGTGAGCCGTGTAAGATCAGGCGTAATACCCCGAGGCTTGCCTCGGGGGTAGCCTGACCTGAAGCAAAAATTTTATTGCAGATCTTTTAAAACCTTATCAATAGCTGCCCTCATGCGGGGTTCGACCTCAGCCGTCGTCATTGTGCAGCCACCAGGTTCATAGCCGCCTTCGTTATACATCACCGCTGTCGGAATATAACTTCCATCGGCGGTGTCGGCATAAGCGGCGCAAGCCAGAAATTTTTCTGGAATCAAAGACTGGGCATAAAGCTGATATTCAACTACAGTCTCATCGGGCAACGACATAATGTTGACGTCCTCACCGATACTGATTCTGGAAATACTGACTTTTTTCCATTTTTCCCAATTTCCGGCGATAACCAGGCGGCGTGTCAAGCTGATCTTCTCATTTGCCTTTTCAGCTTTATTCAGCCGGTCAAGCAAATCCTTTTCGTTCATTTCCATTTTGAGCGGAAGTTCAAACAAGGCGTGCTTAACGGTGATTTTTCCGGGACTCTTTAATTCAAGATGATTACAGTTTTCAACCAATTCCCGTCCCAGCCGTTCTCCAAACCGTTTGAAACTCGTTTCACCTTTGTAATATTTGCCGAACGTAACGTTTCCGCCACAACCCGTAAAATATATCTGGAAGGCATCATTTCCACAATGTCTTGCCGCATAATCGAGCGCGAAGCCGGGAACGTCGGAACTGCACCTGTTTCTATGATACGCAGTCTGAGGATGAGACGCATAAAAATGCATGATTGCCAACAGCTTATTGTCGCTTCCGATAAAACCTATACTTCTCAGGACTGGATCAATCAGGCCGGTCGGTTCCTTTTGTAATTTCGGGTCGGTGCACATTGCAAAACGCATGGCATAAACTTTACCGTTTTTATCAAGTAGCCGACGGTTCGAGGCAAGTCCTGAAATACGTCTTTCGGCAGTTGCAACGTTTTTTACCGCCCGCAGGTTGTCAGCCGCCTGCGAAACCGCAAGTTTCAACTCCTCATTGATTTTATTATAATAGGAAAGCGGAGTTATCTCCCGGCCGGTGCATTGCCGGTATACCTCGTTGAGCTCAAGTGCAATCCTGACACTGTCATGCTGATGCAGGGAATGGAGAAAAACGTTTTTTGCTTCGGTTCCCGCGGCATTCGCGATAACTTTTCGCATCTGCCCATAAGCTTTTCCTAAAATATTAATGAAGTCGCAGGCGGCAAGAACAACCCTTGTTTTGCCGTCGTCGATTATTACGCCTCGGATAGATATCGGGAAATCCGTCTTTTCGTTGATCCCGAAGGCAATCGCATTTCCTACCGGCGGCGTTACATCAATTATAAAATTTCCGATTTTCATGTTATTCCTCTTTTATACTTTATGGTTAGTGTCTTTGTTTTAAACTTCTATAATAAAAACCTTTTTAGGAAAATCCACAGGATTTTCTCGTCGTCCAGGGCTTGCCCTGGGCGCGGTCCAGCGGCGAACCGCTGGTCGCGCGAAGCCCGCCTTAGATCAAAACTGCTGACGTTAATTTTATTTTATGTTGGTATTCCTTTATAAAAGTAGTTTCATCCAGAAAAAAACCGTTTTTTTCTGGACCGTTTGTTCTTAATTTCAGAATTTTTGTTGTTTTTTTTCAATAAAAGACCTCCATTTTTCTTAATTGCCGGTGACAATGCATCTGTGATACACTATCATAAAAATATCTATCTATTGCATTCGGCTTCATTAATTGAACGTATTTTCTCGTTTTTTGATATTTCAACTTTTTCATAAAACATTTGCCACTACCTTTGCCTGATTAAAAAAATAAATATTCGATATTGACGAAGTTTATTATGTACAAATGAATTACTGCGCTCTAACAGGTTATATATTATATTGGGAAGCTTGTAGATATATGATAAAAATAAGACCCACGATAAGACCAGCAATTTTGAAAATCCGGACAATTCTCTTACTTTGGGATTATTATCGTCCTGCATCGCTGGAATATGCCTGAAAGTATATGTTTCAGTATCGAATTCCAAGATTAGTGATATCCGATTCGCGATTTTCCACTTTTTATAAGTTAATTGACGCACGCCATGGTATTGCCTGGTAATCATATATTTCTCCGGCAACGGATGAGGATAAGCAATTTGGCAGGGCGGTTCAATAAAAAAATTCGGGAATAAAAAATCTCCTATACCCATATATGCTCTTTTTCCTTTATGTTCTACATAGCCCTGCATATAATGACTATGCATCCCGATAATTAGCACGACCTGTTCTTCTTCCAATAATCTTTTTGCTAATTCAATATCATAACTTGGCGGGCACCAGACATTGTCTCTTCCCCAATGAAAGTAAAGTATCGTTTTTGCTCCTTCAGGCAAGCGATTAAGATCTTCTTTTATTGATTCATACCTTAACGGGTTTACTCCCGGTTCCTGAGATGAAGCAACCTGAATTTGCTGCAAATAAGGACGCCCAAATTCACAATAGCCTAAAATACACAACTTCGCATCAATCCAGTATGGCTTTTTGGCTTCAGATATATCTTTTCCGGCCCCGAAATGCCCTATTGAAGCATTGTTTAAATGGACAACTGTTTCTGTTATCCCTTCATTTCCTTTATCCTGAATATGATTATGGGCCAGATTTACCGCATCTATTTTTAACTGTTTTAATTGTGTAGTCGCAAAGGATCCGGTGTATACCGTACACTTATCTGCAATAATTTCATTATCGCTAATTGGTTGTTCCAAGTTTACAATTCTTTTATCGGCAGTTGTAAATATATGGGAATCAACAACGGATTCCGCAGATTTATTTAGAAGGTCTCCCCCAAGGAACAGATCTCCGGTAAAGACAATTTTCATCTGAAACACCTCTATTTTTTCTTGATTGCGGTTGACAATGTATTTGTGAAACTGTCATCATTTATTGAGTCTTGAAAAACCACGTCCTTCGGGCGTGGTCATAGTTTTTGGCTATCTAAGATACCCCGCTCCAGGGGCGGGGTAGTTCATTTTTGAATAACGCTACATATAATTTGCTTGTCCTGTTGTAAACTTATCACTGTTGAAATAAAACCAAATCCCCAAAACTCGACAGTTTGTGAAACAACCCTTTTCCCATCAATTGTTACTTTAGTGGCATGGGGGGCCAACCAAAGCAAAGAAGCATCGTTTAAAAGTGCATTTGCTTTTAAACATACAGTAGTTTCTCGCTGGTCAGTAGAATAGCTACTCCATATAATAGAGCGGCGTGCGCGTTCCCATGTGTTAATTTCCTTGGCTGTCCACCATTCCATGCCAAGATTTTTCCCCTTTGTAATTATATTAAAAAGTGATTCTTGAACTCCTTTCTTCCGTATATGGGCCGGATGAAATACAACATGGAATATCCCGTGATACTTGTGAGCTGTTTTCATTATTTCAAAACCAATGGATGGTGGTATAACAAAACAAAAATCAAGAGATAATGCTGGCAATTCCAGCACATCAAGAACCTTTGCATCAGGCGTCATAGGGAAATAAGGTTGACATGTACCAAATAAGAATCCTGAATTGCCTGCTTTTGACGGACACTTACTTGAGTCCATCTGAACACCGTCATCCATACACCATTCCCAGAATTGCGAATCGCCTTCCCAACGTAGATAATGATTTTTATTGCTGATCGGTTCCTCACCGAGAATTTCAGATAATTTAGTATATTGCTTGCTAAATTCTTCCTGACAAAAATGATTGTTTGAGCCGGTAAAATCTAAATGTGCAGCTAATTCATGCCCATTTTGCTGTATTCTTTTAATCATCTTTTTAGGATATCCTGGTATGAGAATACACCAAGTTGAGTGAATAGCCGCCTTATTAAGTGTTTCCAGCATAATTTCGGCATTATCAATTTCATTTCCATCACTATCATGTGAAAGGTGGGCAAGCGCAGGCAAGTTACGTGGATATTGCCATAAAATGGGAATCGGAATGCATCGCTTTTGGGCAGTATATAAGATTGCACGTATTAACATTTCCCGCCACTGATCTGCAATTGGCTGAGTAAAAAATGGGGGAAAATCTGTTTCCACAATTTTTTTGCGGTCAAATTCCCAATCCAATACGCAACCATCATCTGATTTAAGAATCTTATCGTTTATTGGAGCCGTTCCATCAGAAGGGCCTGTGCCATCACGTGTAATTGCAGTGCCCTGTTGAATTCTAACAATAGTACCAAAGATATCAACAGCTATCAAAATTCCCAGTCCCGCATCATTATTTACTTCCAATAATGCAGCAAATTCATTTTCGCGCTGGTGTTTATCTGTAGTAGTTGCCAAAATTATGGCGGCGGCGTTGGGCAAAACTGTCAAACCGTTAAAATAGTGCAGCGGCATTGTTATATGTGCCAACAAAGGATGATTTTTTATTTTGGGGACTAACCAACCTTCACTTAGTGTTCGAATAAATATATCTGCATACTTGGGATAAATCGATTTTGCGGCGCTTGCGTTCCAGAAATTATTCATCCCGCATATCCCGCCGATGGAAATCCATGCTCCCCGCTTTTTCAGCCAGGCAGATAATATTTTCTGTTCGGTATCGGTAAAGATTTGCTCGCCGACAGTGATCAGAACGCCAATCTCATCAAGCCTCGGAAAGAGACTGCGGTTTTCAATCATTTCAAAACAAATGCCCGCATGCCGAAGTATTTCGGTAACATATTCCGGATAAAGAACCGAATACGGGCAATTGGATTCAGGACTTTTCAGTAGACATACCCCGACCGGGATTTTGATTTTTGACATTTTATATCCTCTTTGTTTAAGCCGGAACGCCTGATGCTTTTAAAGCCGAAGAAATGTAATAACAGACAAATGCCCGCCTCCATAACGGGGTAGGGTTGGGCGGAGAATAATGGACAGTGCAGGAATGGTGGAAAATAACACTGCCGGCTTTTACGGGTACGGAGACGGTTTGACTCAGATCAATTTGGGGGAGACACCAATAAGAGGTATTCCTGAACGGTTTATGTTCAAGAAGTCCGCGTTGATGTGAGCCTGGCAGATAGCGCATGCAGCCGTTGTCCGCCGTTGCCTCGTCTAATGCGCACCAGCATCCGATAACTGCGGCATCGGGATGGATTCGAAACCAGGCATTGTCCTGATGGACGGGAGTTTCCGAACCGATAAACGGCGGTTTGAGAAATGCCTGATCAACGAAGAAATCGACGGGGCTACCGATCAGTTCCGCCGCCATATTCATCAGATCGGAATCGAGGGCGAAGCTCCGGAACAATGGCTCAGCCCGGACAAGGCCGGCAAATTTTCTGACTGTTTCCGGGGTTCTGGATTTAGTCAATGCGCCGGGGAAATCCGCTTCCTGTTGAATATTGACCCGTTGAGCTGCTTCAGTTTCCCAATCTGAACAAAGATTTTCGAGCCGCTGCCGCAGCGCTGTAACCTGGGCGTTGGTAAGTACGTTATCGATCACTAAAAAACCCTGTTCGCGATATAATTCTTTTTGTGCAGCCGGCAAGGATTTGGTTTTCCGGCGTTTCAGTCTCATGATTCTCGCCCCCCTTTTAAGCCAAACGGCAAAAATATTTATCTGATTGCAGCGCAATCAGATAAATAGATTAAAAAGGTTTGGAAAAGGTTGGGGTGCGGGGAAGGGAATAACCTTTCCTCAAAAGGTTTTCCATTCCCGGCATCCTGATTTTTCAGACTTCGAAATCAGCTCCTCATCGAGATTGTGCATTTGAACCCAATTCAAAGTGCACGACGCGACCACAAAATAAGCTTGACCGCTTATCGCAGATCGGTTAAAACCTGGTCAATAGCTGCTCTCATGCGGGGTTCGACCTCCGCCGTTGTCATTGTGCTGCCGCCCGGTTCATAGCCGCCTTCGTTATACATTGCCGCAGTGGGGATATAGCTTCCATCGGCGGTGTCGGCATAAGCGGCGCAAGCCAGAAATTTTTCGGGAATCAAAGACTGGGCGTAAAGCTGATATTCAACTACCGCTTCATCGGGCAGTGACATAATGTTGACGTCCTCACCGATACTGATTCTGGAAATACTGACTTTTTTCCATTTTTCCCAATTCCTGCTGATCACCAGGCGGCGTATCAAGTTAATCTTCTCATTTGCCTTTTCCGTTTTACTCAGCTGGTCAAGCAAGTCCTTTTCGTTCATTTCCGCTTTGAGCGGAAGTTCAAACAAGGCGTGCTTAACGGTAATTTTTCCGGGACGCTTTAACTCGAGATGATTACAGTTTTCGACCAGTTCGCGGCCCAGCCGTTCGCCGAACCGTTTTAAGCTTGCTTCGCCCTGGTAATATTTGCCGAACGTGACGTTTCCGCCGCAGCCGGTAAAATAGATCTGGAAGGCATCATCCCCGCAATGTTTTGCGGCATAATCGAGCGCGAATCCGGGCACATCGGAACTGCACCGGTTTCTCAGATATGCGGTCTGGGGATGCGAGGCGTAAAAATGCATGATTGCCAGCGGCTTATTGTCGGGTCCGATAAAACCTATACTTCTCAGGAGGGGATCAATCAGACCGGTCGGCTCATTCTGTAATTTCGGGTCGGTGCACATTGCAAAGCGCATGGCATAAACTTTACCGTCCGCCCCGACCAGCCGGCGGTTTGAGGCAAGTCCTGAAATACGTCTTTCGGCGGTTGCGAGGTTTTTTACCGTGCGCAGGTTTTCAACCGCTTGCGAAACCGCCTGTTTCAACTCATCATTCATTTTGTTATAATAGTCCAGCGGAGTTAGCTCCCGGCCGGTGCATTGCCGGTATACCTCATTGAGCTCAAGTGCAATCCTGACACTGTCATGCTGATGCAGGGAATGGAGAAAAACGTTTCTGACTCCGGTTCCCGCGGCATTCGCGATAACTTTCCGCATCTGCCCATAAGCTTTTCCTAAAATATTGATGAAGTCGCAGGCGGCAAGGACAATTCTGGTTTTGCCGTCGTCAATTATCAGGCCCCGGATAAATATCGGGATTTCAGTCTTTTCGTTGATCCCGAAAGCGATTGCATTTCCTGCCGGCGGCGTCACATCGATTATAAAATTTCCGATTTTCATGTTATTCCTTTTTTATGCTTTGTGGTCAGGTCGAAATTGCTGACGTTAATTTCGGTTTTTGCCGAGGCGTTACATAGCCGAGGCTATGCGCCGCCTCGGCAATTCCCCGAATCATTCCGGGATAATTCACGCATTTGTCAAGTTTATTTTCTTACAGCTTCTTTTTGCCTGATTGAAAAAATAAATATTCGATATTGACGAAGTTTATTATGCACAAATGAATTACTGCGTTCTAACCAGTTATATATTATCGCGGGAAGCTTGTAGATATATGATAAAAACAAGACCCACGCTGAGGCCATCAATTTTGGAAATCCGGACAATTCTCTTACTTTGGGTTCATTATCGTCCTGCATCACCGGAATATGCCTGAAAGTATGTGTTTCAGTATCGAATTCCAGGATTAATGATACCCGATTCGCAATTTTCCACTTTTTATAAGTTAATTGACGCACCCCATGGTAATTCCTGGTAATCATATATTTCTCCGGCAACGGATGCGGATAGGCAATCTGGCAGGACGGTTTAATAAAAAAATTCGGGAATAAAAAATCTCCTATCCCCATATATGCTCTTTTTCCTTTATGTTCTACATATCCCTGCATATAATGACTGTGCATTCCTATGACCAGCACGACCTGCTCTTCTTCCAGTAATTTTTTTGCTAACCCAATATCATAACTCGGCGGGCACCAGACATTGTCTCTTCCCCAATGCAGATAAAGGATCGCTTTTGCTCCTTCGGGCAGGCGATTAAGATCTTCCTTTATTGATTC
>JAQUOK010000066.1 GCA_028717165.1 Victivallaceae bacterium
CATTGTAAAGTAAATTTTGTGTAGATCGTTCATTTTGCCTCCGAGTTGATAGCCTCGAGGTTAAGATGAACTTTCTACCATATTTTCACAAGTCGGCAAATAAAAAACTTTTGAAATTAGCTCCATGGTAAAATTTTATTTTTTTGCGTGATATTTGAAAATATCTTGCGAACTATAGACAAATCACGGTAAATTCCGGCTTAAGACTTGAAACCAGGCGCTGTGAACCATAGTTTAAATATATTTGAATAAAAAAGGAAGAGAGCGTTATGAAGTTTTTACCTTATGTCTTTTTAGGCTGCGCGATATCCCTGAATCTCTGCGCGGACGTGGCTAAACCGAAATCCTCTAATCCGGGCGGCGCTTTGCCGGCTGTCTGGAGCTCGACTACCGCTCAGGAACGCCTTAAGGCGCTCCGGGTGGCCCAGCTTGACGCTTATCGCGCCCTGGCCGCCAGGGTTTACGGTTTTCAGCTTGCGGCCGGTACCATTGTCTATGATTACGCCTTGAAGTCGGACACTATCCATGCGCGGCTGGGAACGGTACTGAAAGGCGCCACCGAACTGGAAGAGCCGGAATACACCGATAAAGGCATGGTTATGGTCGTATACGGGCTGAAACTGGAAAAAATCTTTGACGCCCTGAAAATAGACCAATCCTTTAATACGCTTCTTATCAATAAACAGGTTCAGCATCAGGGAAAGATCATTGAAGCGCTCGGCTGCGGAGCCTTGCCCGGCAGTATGGGCTTGAAAATGCTGCATGCCAAACGCGCCGCCGAACTTGACGCCTACCGCCTCCTGGCGGAACGTTTGGTCGGCGTTAAGATCAACAGCGAAACCAGCGTTGCCGGGTTATGCCTGAAAAGCGATAAAGTCGAAGCTTCGCTCGCGGCTTTTCTCAGGGGTTTAAAGCCGGTAACGGTCAGTTACCGGGATGACGGCGCCTGTTCGGTCACGGTGCAGTTGAAGATCCGGGAAGTAGTTGAGACCATTGAAAATCTTATCCGGGTTTACAATTCAGGAAACAGCGATAAAATCACGGATATAAGAATAACGACGAACGACAAAATTTTCAAGGCTACCGGGCATGGCGCTCCGCGGGATGACAGTACTGTCGTTTCGTTAAGTTCCGGCAGTACCGCGCAGACAATTCTGCACAGGATAATTAAAAAAGAAATCGTGGTCGAATAAACTTTTACGGAGGGAGCCCTCTGAATGTCTGAGTTTTTCAAAATGCTGTGCCTCACTCTGATACTGAGCTTGTGCCTGGCAGTAAATGCCGACGTAAAGGTGACGGTGACTGGGCAGGCGGCGGGAAGCGGGAAGATCGTAAAACAGCAGGCTCTGGCCGACGCTTTGCGCAAAGCTGTTCAGAAAGGGGCCGGGGTCAATATTGTTTCGAGCACCAAAGCGACGGATTACGTACTTGATTTCGACCGCGTTTTCTCACGCGCTTTCGGTTATGTTAAAACCTTTGAAATACTCTCCAGCGGCTACGATAAGGCCGGCTTGTTCAACGTCAGGATCAGCGCTGCGGTCGGCAAGGGAAATCCCGATCTCGACGATTACCTGTCCATGCGCCAGATAATCGCCATGAAGGGTTCTCCGCGCCTGTTGATCAGGGTAGCGGGCGAGATCACCGGTATCGGGAACGCTGAAAAACTCATTGACGGGCAACTGCGGGAGATCGCTCTTAAATGCGGTTTCCAGACCGTTAAATTATCGCAGTTGAACGAAGCGGAGGCGAAACGCCTCAAACGGGATATGCTTTTGGAAAAAGGCGATTCCGCGGCTTATCGTATGAGCGGAGTCAGGGAAAATTATGATTTTGTCATTGACGCCGGGATTTTCGGGGCCTATAACGGTGAATCGGAACTTTACGGCGTTACTACTCAACGGTTTTCGCTGGGAGCCGACCTCGGCGCGGTTTATCCGGGCGGCAACGCGATCGCCCAGGTCACGATTCCCGGTTGTGAAATGAATATCGCCCAGGTTACGGATAAAACCCAGGCCGCCCGTTCCGCTCTCCAGAAAATCCTGAGCGGGGACAGCGGCAGAAACTTTCGTTCTTTGTTGATGCGGATACTCGCATCCTGGATATCTGAGTTTGACACCGGCGCGAAAATAACCGTTGAGCTTCCCGGAGTCAGTCATGAACTTTTTACGGAAATCGTTGACGGCCTCAGGGAGGCCAAAGGCGTCAACGCGGTTTATATCCGGGAATTCAACGAGCAGCTCAAATCCATTATCGAAGTTGAAAGCAACCTGGCCGCCTATGATTTAGGCAGTCTGACTTCCTCCCTGTCCGGCGGCCGGCTGGCCGCCGCCCATTCCGGCAGTGATTTCGTTCAAATGGTCGAGACGGGAAACCTCTCTATAACCGATATGATCGTTTTGGTTGCCGGAGCGGCGGCGGGAATTATCCTGCTGATCCTGATAATCGGCAATCTGAGAGCCCGCAAATCATAATCCTGGGAGCGCCGGTCATCAGACCGGCATTTAAGAGTCAGCCAGTTTTTCTCTGGTAGACCACAATCCCGCTGACGGGGTACTGATGAAATATACTTCCTCGCCGTCAGGCATGGTGTTAAAACCGTTTTTCATTTTTTCCGGATTATAACGGGCAATAGTTTCGTTGTAATCGGCGTAATTGAAATTGACGCCCTCGACTTCCGCTTTCGTCAGTTTGCCGGGAGCGTAAGTGATCTTGAAGCGGCCTTCGGATGAGCCGTGGATCAAATGGGCCGTGCCGTGCGTCAGATCCTGGAGTATAGGTTCGGTTTTCCAGAGTTTCATTACCTTTTCGGTACCGCTGTAACCGTATTTGCGGATAAGTTCATCCACTTCCGGCTGTTCCCCGAAACGTTCCAGCCCGGGAGCGATAATCAGCAGTTCACCGTCGTCGGCCATGGCCATGCGGGTGCGATAAATCGCCTTGTTGGCGACCCAGGTGCTGTAGAATTCATCCCCCTGCATTACCGCGACAACCTTTTTCAGGGGCGGAACGATGGTGATATTCTGTTTTCTCGAAGCTTGGGCGGCCTGGAGATAAGTATCCAGGTCATCGCCGACATAGACTCCGGTATGTCCGAGTTTGCCGTCTTCGTCATAGGCCATCACTACCTGGAAGAACATATCCGGCAAATTGTTGAGGTAATCGGCCTGTGCCCGGTTGTAACAGGCGCGAAGCGGGGTAATCAACTGTCCGAGATTATTTTCGATGCCGCAGCAGGCGGCCATCATATGGGAGGCGCAAATCATTTCCTTGCCGCCGAGTCCGATGAAATAGTTTTTATTGTGGTTGGCGAATCCCAGACCTTCGTGCGGAACGACGTGGCCGACGTTTATGATCAGGTCCCAGTCTTCTTCAAGCAGCATTTTGTTCAGTGACACCGGTATTGCCCAGTCGGCTTTGCCTTTGGATACTTCCCTGACCATTTCCGCTGAAACTTCACCGATTACTTTTGAACCGCCCCGCCAGTCATGCGCATGAATTTTTTCTTCAGGAACACTGCCGAACATCCACTTGTTCTGTTCGGGGGTATGGGGAACGTGTTGTCCCAGGGTCGGAATCAAATGGACATCGGCATATTGGGAAAATATCTTGTAAAATTCTTCCGTAATCCAGCCCGCTCCGCTATGGGCGCGGGTAATGTCCGGCGGCAAAAGCAGAACTTTTTTCGGATCGGGACAAATTCTTTTAAGCGCTTCGACGGCAGCCTGGCGGGTAAGTTCAATAACATCGTTCCGGGAGAGCCGGCCTTCTTTGCAAAACCATGACATTTTATTGTTTCCTCTGATTATAATATTTAACTTTGTAAAAGGCATTAACAAAGTTGGAATATACAACTGACCGGGGAATAATCAAGCATTAACGAGTTTTTTGTATGAAAAAAATAAAATTCGTATTATTGTATTTGTGGTTTTACTGTTTATCGGAAGGTGTGGAATTTACATGTTTGCAAACGCATAAATCAAGTATAAAGTAAGGAAAAAGCGATATTCCCAAATGGCTGATGGCGAGTTTTGATCGACTGGTGACAGGAATGCGGACACATGAAAATATCTGTTATAATGGCGAGTTATAATTATGAGAAATTTATTATTCACGCTATCGAATCGGTAATAGCTCAGGATTATCAGGAATGGGAGCTTATCATAGTAGATGACGGTTCTTCGGATAATTCTCTTGCTCGAATCGGGAAATATCTTTCTGATTCCAGGATCAAACTTTATTGTCACGAGAACAACTGCAACCAGGGCTTGCTTAAAACCCTGAAACTGGGGCTTTCAAAGTGTAATGGAAATTATGTCGCTTTCCTGGAATCGGATGATATTTGGAAGAAAAACTGTTTGACGGAAAGAGTCAAAATACTTGAACGGTATCCGAATATCGCTGTTATCGCCAATGATGTGGAACTATTCGGGGATGAGAAACGTATAAGCAGCTATGATAACTATTTTTCGTTTCAGGGAAAAACTTTCAGTAAATTAAATTTCCCGTGTAATATTTTCACAAAACTTTTAAGGGAAAATTTTATTCCTACATTTTCCTGCGCCATGGTACAAATCGAATATCTGCGGCAATGCAATTTTGATGTTCTCTATTCGCCCTGGCTGGACCGTTATCTCTGGCTGCAACTGGCTTATCGTCGACAATTCTATTATATCGATAAGAAGCTGACCAGATGGAGAATACACAAGTCAAGCTATATCGGAAAAGAGAATAATGCATACAAAATTAATAATAACAAAAAGATATATTCTTTGGTAAAAACCGTTTTCTGCAGGGACAAAAACTCTCTGTCCGGTCACCTTAAGACGATCTATTATTATTTGCTTGCACTGAGAAATAAATATTTCAGAGTAATTTATATTTTTCTGAAAAATAGAAGATAAACCAACGTATCAGTTATTGTAAAAATGAGGCCGCATAAAAAAGAAACTCAATTCAGCCTTGGCTCTAGCGTAAAACCGTTTTATTAACGAGTAATCCGCTTCATCATTATCAACCTTTATGATTGGGTAATATTTTATCTTTAATTTATGATGAACAACAAAAACATTTAGTAATCGTTCTCCCATGAAACCATATATTCGCATTTGTTCCGGGTTGTAATGGGTAATGTGTGTAAGCAACTCGGTTTCCGGCAAGACTTTAAACAACCATTCGCAGTAAGTGTTGAAAAGTTCTCCCGACATCACAAACATATTACAGTAAGAACAAAAGTTTCTTGCGGATACTGTCTCAAACGCTTTAATATATTCCGGGCTTACTTTTCGGACTGCCTTGCGTAATGTTTTATAATCCTCTCCGTTATAAAGAATAGCATAGTCATGTTCAATGCTTGTAGAATGAACATGAGGAAAGGGTAAAATCACGTCATGTCCAGCCATTAAATTTACCCAGTCGGTACGCCGGCAAAAATATTGGGAAAATTCTTCTTCTGTTATCGTTTTCTTATTCTGTAACCATCCTTGTTTTCCTGAAAAATCAAAGTATCTGCGATAATGACACAGGCCTATATACGTAGCTTTCAGGTTTTTCCATGCCCAATAAACCGCAGTTAATTCACAATAGCTCCTGTTTTTATAACTAATATTATCTCCTGAATCATCTCCGGCTATTCCAAGATCAGAATTGCTGATTTTTCGTCCACAATGAATAGGCATATATCCGGGGCCTGAATAGATAAAACCGTTTCTATGAGTACAAACCATAATTGCTCCAGAGGCAGAATCCATTAGCAACTTCTCCTGAATATTATTAATTTTTCATAATATGGATGTTTATGGGTTAACAAGCGGACAAATACGTTTTTTGTAGCATGATAAAGCTTCAGCTATAGTATCATCCATATCCAGATATTTATACGAACCGAGCCTTCCGCCAAAGATAATATTCTTTTTGCCGGAAGCCAGTTGTTGATAAGCCTTTAACAATAAGACGTTATTCAACGTCAATACAGGATAGTACGGATCATCGCCAATAGAAGCAAAGCGGGAATACTCTTTAAAAATTATTGTTTCTTTTAGCTTATCCTTTCGTTCCGGATGGTAGTGCTTAAACTCGTGAATGCGTGTGAAAGGGATTTCTTCGTCAGCGTAATTCATTACAGCAGTACCCTGAATATCATGATAAGGATGTTTTTCTAATTTAAAATCCAGTGTACGCCATTCAAGTCTGCCCAACCGATAATTAAAATATTCGTCAATTGCCCCGGTATATATAATTAATGACTCGGATTCTAAACATTTTTTGTACTCCTTAAAATCCGTATTGAGTTTAAGGTCAATATTTTTATGACATAACATTTTCCTGAAAACAGTTTCATATCCGTTGAGCGGAATTCCTTCATATTTATCGGAAAAATAACGATAATTATAATTAAAACGTACCGGTAAACGGGTAATGATTTCAGGCGACAGTTCTTTGGGATCTTTTTCCCATTGCTTTTTGGTATATCCATGGAAGAACGCCTGGTATAACGGACGTCCCAGCATTGAAACGGCTTTCTCTTCCAGATTTTGCGGATCCGTAATGTTCTCTTTTCGAATTTCCGCCAGAATAAAGTTTTTTGCGGTTTCAGGAGCCATGGCCCTGTGATAATATTGATTGATGGTTCCTAAGTTGACGGGCATTGTATAAACTTCGCCATTACAGGTCGTTAATACTTTATGACGATACTCATTCCAAGCTGCAAAACGACAGATATATTTCCATACGTCTTCATTGGACGTATGAAATATATGCGAACCGTACTTATGGATTTCTATGCCTGTTTCCGAATCTGTTTCAGACCATGAATTCCCGCCTATATGCTTGCGTTTATCAATAATTGTAACTGGCAAATTCAGATCATTCGCTATTCTTTCCGCAATAACCGCCCCGAAAAAACCTGCCCCCACTATAATTATGTTTTTCATAGTATCACAATTGTAAGTTATTCTTTTAAAAATCGAAAAATATAATCTTTTACGCGTAATATCCGCCTAAATAATCTTGTTAGTCTTGGTTGAAAAAAATAAAAAAGGGGATATTTAAGAAGCATTTTAATCTCTTTCTGATAGCTATTTGACAATTTATCTATAGTTATACTTGTGGCGATACAGTTTATCATTTTTGCTATTTTTTTGTCCAAAAGCAATTTCAAAGGGAAAAATAATTTTACTTGGAGAAAAAATTCAACGGATTTTTTATAACCCTTCCAGAAATTATTATCTTGGGCTATTGTCAATAGGTCTGATATACCACAAAGCATATCCGTGCATTTTTCTATATCCCACGCGACTGTTTTGTGATTTATTCTATAGATATATATTATCTTATCAATTATAAACAACTTATCTATTGCAACCATGCACTCTAGCATAAAAACAGGGTCTTGAAAACGGCGATAAGCAGGGAATTCGATACTATGGTTTATTATAGTATTTTTTCTAAAAATATATCTTTGATATTCATAAGGGTTTTGCACATCATACGTATTAATTAATTTGCATGTCTCAAACTCTAGGTTTCCGGTTTGGTGTAATTTAGAATCATCAAAAAGGAATCGAATATTACCGCCACAAAGATCTACATTATTGGTGATTGCATTGTTATATAAAACCTCAAGACATTGCTCATCATAATAGTAATCATCTGAATCCATAAATGCCAGAAATTCACCAGTCGCATTTTGCATTCCGAGGTTTCTAGCAGGACCGGAACCTGAATTTTTTGGCATTTGCAATATTTTGATTCTGTCATCTTTATTTGAATACTCTTTTAGTATTTTTAAAGAATTATCAGTTGAGCAATCATCAATACATATTATTTCTATATGTTCTAAGGTTTGGGAAATAATTGAATCTAAACATTGCCTTAAATATTTTTCCATATTATATACAGGGAGCATCACTGATATCAAAGGACTATTGTGATACATAGCACGATTCCTTGGGTCAGTCTTTAATCAAGCTTATATTTGTAACAAAAAAACATTTACGTTAAATTCTTAATTTCTGAATGTAGTGTTTGATAATTTTCCTGCGAGAAAAACTGTTTTTGATAATTGGCTATCTGACTACGTTTTAGTTTTGGGAAGAAATTATCTAAAATTTCTGCTAAAGTAGTAAGTTTAAATGATTTTTCAATAAGTAGTCCTGTTTGTTCATTAACCAGCTCGCTAGTGCCACCTACGTCTGTAGCTATTGTTGGAATACCAAAGGACATAGCTTCCATAATTGATACAGGAATTCCTTCAGAACTACTTACATTGATAAATAAATCTACTGGATTATCCCGGTAATACTCAAGGACTTTATCATTAGATAAATTACCTTTAAAAATGATACTTATGTTTTCAGGCAATTTTTTACAGATTTGTAATATATATTCTATTTCAGGGCCATCACCAATATGTGTCCAAACAGTATTTCTTTTAACCTTAAATAAGGCTGCAACAATTAACTCTATGCGTTTTTCGGAAACTACACGCGAACAACTCACAATACGAAATAATCCATCTGTACTTTCTTGATTTATAATTTTTTGTACTTTAACGCCAAGATGTGCATATGATATTTTATTTGAGTATTGCGGATATTCATTCTGTAAGTAACTCTTCCCCATTATAGAACAAGGATAAACTTTATTGCAAATTTTCAATAAAATATTTTGAAACGGTAAGTGTTTATAACCAGCTCGTTCTGCATAAAGGTCATATCCATGTAAGCGGGCAATAATTTTAAAGTTATTTTGTTTAGCATACATACTGATACCATTGACAAAAACCCCAAAATGATTGCCCCAATAAGAATATATTGCATCGTAGTTATCTAATTTTATATTTCTGCACAATAATAATGCTCTAGAATCAAGAAAAATATATTGTTTAAATAACCGCATAAAATGCTTTAAGGGAATTCTTGCAAGAATAAAAATTCTAATTATACCGAATGAACTCAATAAAAATTTACAGACAGACAGCATAAAAATTGGTATAAAAGAAATTGTCTTTATTGAAGGTGGTAGAAAATAACTAACATTATTCGGCAAAGGAAAGAACTTTTTGCTATCGCAGTTTGAACTCAAATTTAAGGGAACAATAAGCACTTTTTTAAAATTTTTAGACAATAAATCAATTTCCGATTCAATAAAAGTTTCCTGTGGAAAAGGAAATTTTTCTGTTACAAATATTAAATTCATTAAACAATTACCTCCTAAGGTGTTTATAAAAAACTAACTATTTAACTATTTACGTTATATTTGCTGTTCCACCAAATTTATAGTCTGTTGGCTATATTGTTTTGTTATATAAAAATAATATTTTAGGCTTTCATTAAAAAACATCGAAGCAGAGCTGCTAAAGTTCTTTTTCCTGATGAGATGTTGAATTTTTTTTTCAATACTGACTGAAAAGCTAAGCCGGTTGCGATATTTCCTGTTTGTATCATCTTCAATGCTAAGTTATACCATTTCAAGGTGAGTACATTTTTAGCGGCTGGTAATGTTGCCGCAAAATCCCATAACGGATTGAGATTTTTTATTTCTTTAACGCCGACCTTTCCAACATTTTTTTGCCAGTAATACCAAAAAGATTTATAACTTTCTTTGTCAAGTTTTTTTTGCATTTTTTCGTTTAATGTGTTATAAGAAATATTGAACGCATTGCTCCTTTGCATGTCTATTTTCTTTATTGAAATGTTTTCTCCGTGCTCACGATATTTTAATAATGAATAAGGTAAGTTAACCATCCTTCCTTCTTTTGCCAAAAGCACCCAAAGTCCATAATCTTCTGCATGAATGTTTTTAGGGTTATACAAGCCTGCATTAATAACTGCTTCTTTCTTAAAAATAACAGAAGGATGAATTATTGCACAGCTGAAATAAATTAAAGTTGATATACATGATGATTCTGTAGGCGGAAGCATCATTTCAATATATTTTCCGTCCGCTGAAATTTTTTCTGCATATGTACCAGATAATACTACATCTTTATTTGCTACCATATAATTATATTGTAATTCCAAACGTTGAGGGAATGAAATATCATCAGCATCCATTCTGACAATATATTTCCCTCTAGCTAATTTTAAGCCCAAGTTTAAGCATTCAATAATTCCTTCATTTTTACGATTCTTGATTAATTTTATTCTTTCATCATTGTATGAATTGATTATTGCAAGACTATTATCCGTA
>JAQUOK010000067.1 GCA_028717165.1 Victivallaceae bacterium
CAAAATATTTTTCAGAGCGGCAGGTTTACGGTGCAGTAAAAAAGTTTCTCCGGCCTTTTGCGGCCATAAATCCGGAATCCTGGAAACGGCTTCTTCCGCTGCCGCCGTGTCTCCGCATTTTCGCGCTGTCCCGGCGAGGAGCGTGAGCGTTTCCGGACATTTCGGATTATGTTTCAACAGTGATTCCAGAATATTCCGGGCGTTAATAAGCCGCCCCTGAAGCAAAGCGGTTTCCGCCAGAATAAGCAGGGCGGTCTTTCCGAGAACCCCGCTGCTTCTGGAAGCCTGGCAGTGGTCATTTATCCGCCATAAAAATTCCGGTTTATTTTCTTCCCTGAACATCCGGAGAGCAGCGGCAGCGGCCAGCAGATGAAGCCCGGAGTCTCCCGGCCGGAGATTCAGCGCGCGGTCAAGATGCTTCAATGCCTTTTCCGGCCGGCCGGTTTTCAGGAAAATTTCCGCAAGTGCGGCGTCTTTTTGCCCAGGAGGCATTTTCTTCCCGATCCTTTCGGTTTCTTCCAGAGCGCTGTTCCAGTAATGATACTTTTCAAGTTCTTCGATTTTGTTCCATTCGGGAGAAGACGCTGAATCAATACTCCAGTTATGGGGTACTGTTTCCGGCTTTGAGTCTGTTTCGCCGGGACGGCGCCACGATTCCTGGAAAAGCAGACGGTTCGTTTTCGAATAAAGCAGGATTTCAAATTCATCCGTCCCTTTAAAGGCGATTTTTGAATTTTCCCCGGGCGTAAGCTTGATTCGTTTATCTGGAATCTCATTTCCTTTGCTCATTATCCTGACCAGAAATTCCCCGTCCAGATCAAGAGAAGCCATATCAATCGTAAAGTTATCTCCGTCAATATTCAAAGCCGCCGCCGCATGCTTATTAGCCCAGGTTAATTCCCCGATATTTTCGACGCCGAACCAGGAACCGGAAAAACAGACTTCTTTTCCCGCGTCAAGCCAGCCGGTCACGAACTGCGATTCAAGCACCCCGGACTGAAGTTCCACATACTGTCCGTCCGAATCGGTCAGATAAGACTCCCAGATCCTGTTATCTTCGCGCCGGCCCCAGGAAAAATATTTCTGCCCGGCCGTCTCGTGCCTCAGGCCGATATGGTAGGTACCGCATTGTTTTTCAGAATAATGCGCCCCGAAAAAGTCAGCATATGTCCGGTAGCAGAAATGATCCACCGGCAAATCATTGTTAAGATACCATGAACGGTCAACCCCGTCCTGAAACGGCCACGGCATAATAAAAGTTCCCGTTGTCCAGTCAGAATTGCATATGAACCTGAGATCGTCCCCGGCCGGAACCGCCGCATTTTCCCAGTAATAAAGCCGTTCCCGGTATTTGTTCGGGTTGGATATTTGCGTTTCAATATCGAGGGCGGCCCGGTCTTTTTTCAGCGATATCCTGACTTGCCAGCGGATTCCCGTGCTCCGGTCAACATCCCCGATGATCACGGCGGCTTCAGCTTTATTGCTTTCGATATGCCGGAAAACCGGCGATACGGCGCTGACCGAATGCCCCAGGGTCGGCGCGTTGAATTCTATGCCGCCGCTTATCCAGGCGCCGCGCAGGGCCGCCAAAGCCGGCTTTACGACATTGTTGCGATAAAAAATTTCCCGGCCGCTTTTCAGGTTCCTCAGCGAGTAAACCCGCCCGTTCATTTCCGGCAGTATTATCGCTTCCAGTATGCCGTTGGCGAGAATTACGGCGCGGTATTTTTTATCGGGAACATATTTCAGGTCGCCTATGTCAACATCATCCTGCAGGTAATAAGGATAAGGTTTATATCTGGTCTTTTCCCCGAAATCCAGGGGCGGATAGGGATTATCTTCGCCCCGCCGATAAGTAGGAATGACAATTTCAATTAATTCCGCTTTCATTTTTTTCTTTTTGTTCATGCCTGTTTTAGTTACTTAAGGTTAAAACCTGCTGAATTCCGACAACGCTATTTTGCGGCCTTCCGCAACGCTGCGGTCCGCGGCGAAAGCAAGCTGTGATGCGAGCAGGCCGTCAGCTACCGATGACGCCGGCCGGGTTCCGTTTGCTATGCAGTCGAAAAATTCAGTCAATATGTTTTCATCTCCGCCGCCGTGCTGATCATTGGTGATATTACATGAAAACTCATCGTGTTCTTTAGTATAATAGTTATTCCAGCAGAAACTTCCCCGGTTGAGATCCCCGGCAAGATAACCTTCGGTACCGTGAATAATAATATCCCGGTTCGGGTCGCCGCTGTAAGCGACAGCAGTAAATACCGCCTGGCTTCCATCCGAAAAACTAATTATGACGCTTTGATGATTAAGCACGTCGGCATCGGTTTTAAAGATACAGGAAACCTGCAAGTCCAGATCGAAATTCAAGGCGAACTCCCGGTTTGCGAGTTTTTCCAGGTCGCGCCTGAAAGGACAGGTTTTGTCCGGACAGTCAACGCATTTTTCCGGGGCCGCCGGTTTGGCCGGAAATAGTTCCCGGCCGCCGCAGGAAAACACTTCTTCCGGTACCGCCTCGCCCTGCTTCAGCCAGCAGATGATATCCATGTCATGCGAACACTTTTCATTCATGAAACCGCCGGTATTCAACTGCCTGCGCCGCCAGCCGCGCCGGTAAGCGCTGCTGTGGTCCAGGCTCAGCCTTTCATTAAGCTGAAGCATTACGATCCGTCCCAGCTTGCCGCCCGCAACAATTTCCTTTATTTTACGGTAAAACGACGAATAGTGCAGGACAAAGCCGAGCTGTACGATCCGGTTGGTTTTAGACGCGGCCCGGGCAATAGTCACCGCATCATGCCAGTCCGCGGCAATCGGTTTTTCAAGCATAACGTGCCGGCCGGCAGCCAGCGCTTCCAAAGTGAGTTCCGCATGTGCCTGGTTGGACGCGACAACCATGACCGAATCGGCGCATTCCGGGCCGAATTTTTCCAGCGCCTCGGTAAGCGTAGTCATAACGATGGTGTCTTTTGCTCCATAGCCGTCTAAACTTCGGCGCAGTTTTTCATGCACGTCCGGGTTAATGTCCACCATCGCCACTACTTTCCGGCCCAGATGTTTAAGTGATGTGTTAAGCTTTTTAGCAAAGAAAAGACCACGGCCGGAGCCTACAATAATTGTTCCTTCAGTCATTATTTCATTCCTTAAAAATTTGGCAACCATCCGGAGAGCTTTTATTTTCCCGGATACCCCATTTTCATTTTCCATCTCCACAAAGTTCGTATCTCCCGATTTTCTATGGGATGGCTATTATTTTGAACCGCCGAAAACTTGAATAATTTTTTCAATTTGCCCGGCTATTTTCTTTCTTTTCAGCAGAAGTTTCTCCGGATCTTTCGTATAAGTTCTTGAATTCTTCACTAACTGGTCGTCTATTTCCAGCAGCTTCCCGGTTTCTTTAATCAAGTTTTGATATTTGTTTTTATCCTTTCTTTTTAGCTCCATCAGTTTTTCTTTCAATAAGTGAAAATATTCCCAGTCTTCAAATCCGTCCCGCATTACTTCCAATCTTATGGAAGGGTTCAGCCCGTCTTCAAGTTTTTTGCCTGCCGGATAAGCGTAATAACCGTCACCGGGGCCGGGTTTCCATGATTTTTTAGGCGTACCGTCGTCTTCAATGTCATTTAAACCGCCTCCCCAACATATTACGGTTCCCCAGATAAGGAATCCTTCGAGGTCATATTTCCTTAAAACCCATAATAGAATACGTTTTTCAATATTAGGTGAAGCGATCTCGTAAGAAGGCCCGCCGGAATCATATCCCCAGACAATTTCGCCCCGTGCTTTTAATTTCTCAGTAAGGTTTTTATCAAGCAGCGGATTTCTGTTGGGAACCCAGATATCTATGTACTCTCCCGGCTTTGATCCGGCAAACATTTTTTCAGAAAACCGCTTGCTGCCGTATGGTACCAGGCGTTTGACTCCCGGAGCGAATTTTCGGCATAAAGCCATTTCTCTTTTAACCGTTTCAAGCTTTGCCGGAGTCGGTTCGTCATATCCGTAAAAGTATGCTATATCAAGCCGGTTCTTCTGTTTGAGGTGTTCATATATCAGGGGGATGTATTTCTCCAGCGGCGGGAATTTGATATTTTTCCTCGAAGAATAAAAGGCGGGCAGGCTCCCGGCATAAACTATTTTTCCGCCGCCGTTAAGGATCAATTCGACATTTTTATCATATTCCGAAAAATCGAGGCGCAATTTGTCGCCGTTCCATTCCCATTTCAGATATGGTATTCCCGCCAGAGGCCGCCCTTTTGAATTCCAGGGTTTGGGCGTTATGCGGTAGCGAAGCAGAAATTTAAGAAATTCCCTGTATGCCGCCGGTGAGATATATTTTTCGGGATCTTCGGCGGCTTTTTCCCCGTAAAAGAAACCGGCAAGCGCACTGACCCGCAAATTGGCGTCGGTAGGCAGATTCAGTTTTTCGGGCACTTTGAAATTCCACACTTTCACCATTACCGGCAATGAAACTTTGCTTGCAGGTTTTTGCGTTTGAACAGTTAAAGATCCTTTATATTCGCCGGGCAGCGTTCCGGGCGGCGTATGTACCGTGATCCATATCGGCTGAACCACCTGTTCCGAACCTATATTGAAAATCCTATTGCGCAAAAGCGGGTCCGGATACCAGTTCCCGTCAGAGGAAAATACATAACCCACCCGGCGTATATCAATATTCCCGGCGGAAATCGTGTTCCCGGTATTGACTCCGCTCAGGTCTGAACAAGTTATTTTTACCCCGTCCAGCGCTTTTGCCAGAGGAACAATCACAAGCTGGGTATTTTCATATTCATTAGCCGCCATCTCAAATTTCAAGCGGCGGGTAACCGCGCCTTTCAGGATTTTATCCCTAAATACCTTTTCAAAAGCCGACGCCTCCGACAAAACGAATGATTGGTTCTTTCCGGCGGTTCCCGGCAACTTCAGGTTGTTCCAGGTTGCCGTTTTTTTCCGTAAGGATTCGAGATATTCATGCAGTTCCTTTACCGCTTTCTCTGTTTGGAAAATAATCTTCTTCTTTCCGTTCCAGGCAACGGCTGAACCTTGTTGAGCGATTTTCTTCAGCTCTTTCTCCAAAGTTTCAATTTTCTTTTTCAAGGCGGAATATTTTTCCGTTTCTTCATTGAGGCAGACCTTAAACCAATGAGGCAGGCAGTCGCCGGAAAAAGTTTTCAGAAACGCAATGGTCTTTCGGATTTCCGCTGATTTTTCTCCTGATCTTTCCAGCGGCGCCTTTAGATCCTCAATATTAATTCTTTCGGCGCTGCGAAAATAAATGCTGCCGTCAGAACCGCTTAAAGTAAAAGTTACAAGATCAGGCGCCGCACTTGTCACAAGATAGGACAAACTGATTTCTTCCTGCCCCCCGGAAGGTATTTTATACGTTTTGCAGGGAGAGACGAAAATATGTTTCCGGTTCCTGAAAAGAGTTACTGTCGGCAGTATTGCCGCAGGAGCAGAACCGGGTTCCTTATTTTTCGCGTTCAGCCGCAGGACGTTTTTCCCGAATGATCTTTCTCCCCAGGACAAAGCCGTTATCGTGACCGGCGAAGCATTTGCGCGTTTATTGGTTATAAAATTCCAGATGATTCTCAAATCTTTGCCGACCGGGAACCCGAAGCTTTTTTTCCGGTATGCCTTTTTTACATAAGTGGTGGAGGCCAGAAAAAGACCTTTGCCTACTTCGCGATATATGACCAACGGCTTACCTTTGGAGTTGCGGACGGCGACTTTCCATTCGGGAGATAATTGTCTGAATTCCGCCCAACGCGGCGGAACGCACCCGCAATCAAGCTTTGCTCCGGTTTCGGCGGCAGTCTGGGAATTAACCGCGCTGTTGAGTTTTGTCGCCAGTTGGAAACCGGGGCCGAGCGATTCAATCCATTTCAGGGGGGCTTCCATTACCGGCGCGACAATTATAACTCCTCCTTTGTTCATAAAAGCAAGCCATTGTTCCGTATATTTTTCGAAACGCTGCCGATTGATAAAGTTATATTTTCTGCCGCACAGGACGATATCGTAGCAATCCAGATTCTTTAGCAGTTTATCCAGTTCGGTATTCTCCCATTTATCCAAAACCCAGCCGAGATCACGGCAAATATCATCATAGTCCGTTACCGGCGGAAAAGGATCCACGAAACTGCTGTAAATCAACGCCGCCCGCGGCGTCTGCTGAATATTTTCAGCATGCAGGACGCTTAATGACAACCCAATACCCAAAAGCGGAATTACAACTTTCAGCAACATTTTTTCCCTTGATAATGTAAACATTTCCTTTCCTTTCGTTTTTTTCAATATAAATTCCTGCCCTGTTCAAATATTCCTTCCCGCCAGGTATTCTGTCCCGTTGCCATTATACCGAGAGAAAGTATTTCCGGCGGGAAATTATACCATGCCGTAGTAACCAATCCGAGCAGTTTTTCGTTTATGCATTTATTTGAAAATTCCCTGATATTACAGAGAAAACGGTTATAATTAGGCAAACCGAAAGTATCGTCTATCCGGTTGCCGAGCGTACTCGGCGCCCCTATTATTTTAAATCCCTTATCTTTATAAAACTCCACATAAGGGAAGGCGTTTACGTATTTCGGGAAATCCTCCCCCAGGTATTTGCCGAAAACTTTCAAGTGCCCGAAATCGGTTAATTCCTTTTCCATATCGATGCCGTTGCTGAATTTGCCCACAATGGTTTTTTCCGGTTCCTGAAGCTCCCGATTCCATTCCCCGTCCCAGCGTTTGTCGTGAACAATTCCATAGCCGGTGCCGCGCGCGACCAGAATCGGGCTCCGGGATTTTGTCGTCCAGTAATCCCAGTACATCAGCACCGCATCCTTGTCCAGCAGGTCGGCAATTTCAAGGTACCGCAGATTGCTCAAAATATCATCCCACAAAAGCGGAATACGCCCCTGCGCCTTAACCCAGGCGCAAACCTTATTCATGTAATCGGCATAAAGCCTGCCTTTTCCATATTCGGCCGCGGCAATTGCGCATTCAGGGCATTTTCCCAAACTGCCGGTTTCGTCTCCCCCGATATGCAGATAGCGGCTTCGGGGGTGCGCTTCCATTATTTCCGAAGCCATTTCCTTGAACAATTCAAAAGCTCCCTCATTTAAGGGACAGAACTGTTCATGCCCCGCATTCTCCACTTCCGCTTCCAGCAAATGCCGGTATTGGGGGTGTTTCAAAACATAATGTACGTGTCCCAAGGATTGAACCAGGGGAATTATGTCAACGTAATTATCTTTCGCCAAACGCTCAAACTCACGGATTTCTTCCTGGCTGAAGGCTGCGACGGATGAAATCGCCGGATGTTTTGCGAACGGAAATTTATCTATATATTCAAGCACTAAAGTATTTATCTTGAACTTGCCGAGCATTTCAATTATCCGCTTGACTTCTTCAAAACCAATCATTTGGGCAGTCGCAAGATTGAGCAGGAAACCGCGTATGCCGAGCATTGGAAAATCTTCTATTTCAACACATGCCAGGAGATTACCCAGTTTCAACTGTTTAATCGTCTGCAGCGCATAAAAAAATCCACGTTCATCCGCCGCGGCAACGGAAATTTCATTTTCATTTATTTTTAAAGCGTATCCCTCCGCCTTAACAAGCGGATCATTTACCAACCTGAAAATTTTTCCGGCCGCATGGCTGAAGGAAAATGTATTTCGGTATAAACCGCATATGGTTTCCGGAATATTTTCCGCTTCGAATTTGAACTCGTCCAACCGGACATAAGAATTTCCCCATTTCACCCCTTGCGGCTGCGGAATGATGTGCGGCAAATTATTGCCTTTCGTGAAATCGGGAATACTTTTTTGTGATGACATTGTAAATCCTCAGCAGCTTATTGTTTTTCAGTGAAAAACGGGCGTAACAAACCTCGTCTCCGTTTCCTGACTCTCAAACTTTAAGTTATCCGTCAAGCGGAGAAATGACATAAAAAGTTTTTGTAGAAAAAACTGGGGCGCGAGTTATGAGACTGCCGCTTATTATCTTTTTACCGGTTTCCAGTTAGGCGTTTCTCCCCATGCAAAGGCGCCATATAAGTCTCCCTCACTATACAAACCCGCAGCGTTTGACGGATAACGATTCACGTACCAGTTAACGCGTCCATCACAAAACAGATAATTATCCCCTGCACTATGGTATGCCGGCGGACCATGACGGCTCCCATGATGCCCATGGCAATATTTTACTGAAAATGTCTTCCCTTGCGAATGTACCAGCCCCTCTGCGGCCATAATAACTTGAGAAGCCGGAGTAACGTTGGACAATTTCACCCACTTATTTATATCCCTGTTAAAAGTGCCGTCTGCATTCAACATTGGATTCAGGTAGGAATTAACGAGATACGCATTCCTGTCAGTCCCATTGTAAATAGGAATTTTCTCTATAGTAGAACAACGGAATATGGCTCTGTTCTTAACGTAACCCAAGTCCTCCAATGTCCATGCCCACCCCTTCGAATTACTGTAAGTATACGCAGGCATCATATAGTCATCATAATCCATAGAGTACATAGTCAGTTTAAGGCCGACATCTTTCAAATTACTTTTGCATGCCGTCGTTCTGGCCTTATCTCTCGCTTTATTAAGAGCCGGAAGCAGCATGGCCGCAAGAATTGCGATGATAGCGATCACTACGAGCAATTCGATAAGTGTGAAATTATTACGGGTTTTCATTTTACTCTCCTTGGTTTTAGAGTTTAATTTTTAGAGTTTCCACGATTGATTTCATTTTTTCATAGTTCTCCCTGCAGCTTTGCGTTTAACAAGACTTCTTTATCGGCTATCAGCCGTGGGCTGATGCCGGATGATTCCCGTACAATCAGTTCCGGTTTTACTGTAAAATTTATCCATTTTGGATGTTTACCGGGATTGTCAATAATATCACATAAAATTTCAACCGTTTTCAAAGCCCTTTCATAAAGATGGGGCTCGACTGAACTAAGTTTGGGACGCACTTCCTCGGTTGTCGCAATGTTGTCATAGCCGACTATCGAAATATCGGCCGGAACTTTTACCCCCATGCGCATTATCGTCTGCATGGTTCCGAGAGCAATATAGTCATTAACCGCAAATATCGCAGTAATTTTCGGCCGTAATTCAATCAGTTCCCTGGCAATATCAAAGTAGTCCAGAAATAATGTTCTTCCTTTTATGACCAGCACGAAATCGTCACGAAAAGAAACGCCGAATTCCGCCAAGGCGTTTTTATAGCCTTTAAGCTGTTCCTGATAGCCGACGTATTCCGCCGGTTCTCTGGAAACAAAGGCAATATTTCTATGCCCCAGCTGGAGTAAGTGCCTGGCAGCAATGTACCCGCCGTCCAAAGTGTCTTTCATGACCGTATGGGCGGCGTAGTTTTGGTAATTGCCCACTATCACGCACGGAACGCCCCGATTATGTATCTCGTCGATTAACTCTTCCATACTGAAATGCATGCGCGTTTCTTCCGGGATAAAAGGATGGATTATTATTCCTGCCCGCTTGTTTGCAAACAATTCAAGAATTATACGGTCGATTGTATACGTTCCGTCAAAAAAATGAAGCGAAAGCCGGTAATTATAGTCGCGCAAGGCGTCATTATACCCTTTCAGCATTCTACTTAACATCTCATCGCTGGATCTGAGGTCGGAATTGGGATTGAACAATACAAGCGGAATATCCCGGTTTATATTTTTATCCTGAACGACCAGGCGATGCCTGTAATTCAACTTCTTACAGAGCTTAAGAACCTTGTTCCTGGTTTCTTCACTGACCGCAGGATGATTCCGCAACGCACGGGAAACCGTCATTTTGGAAACGTTCAGCTCATCAGCCAGATCTTTCATTGATACTTTTAGCATGAAAAACTATTACCTTTCGTTACTGTAACTGTTATGAATTATAATACATGGTTTTCCATACTTTGTCAATAGCAGCTTTTTAAAAAATCACTTTTTTTGAGGCTTTCCGGGTACCTTCGTCCGGGGGAAATTGAATCCCGAATGGATGACTATGTTAAGAATTGAAAATTAAGGATGCGGCACGGTATTGAAACCCTGAAAGGGTTATTCAGCGTAGCCCGCCGCAACGCGGCGGGTAATGCCGTCCCCCCCATATCTGTTCCCTGTAGGGGAACCTCAAATGCCTTACCCGCATTTTGAAGTTCTCCTTCAGGGAACATCATGGAACCGATAA
>JAQUOK010000068.1 GCA_028717165.1 Victivallaceae bacterium
GGTTTGTCGCGCCTGAGGCCATGGACCATTTGCCACTGAATCCGGATATGACCCGGGAAGCGATGTGGCTTTCTTTGTCCAGGCGGCCTGACATGGTAGGATTTTTTGCTTATGAGATAATCGCTAAAACCAAGACCTATGACGAGCTTAAGAAATTGTCTGAGGAACTGTTGCAGCCGATCGGTCCGATGTGGAAGAAGCTGGACAGGCACAAACGGGAAGTAGCGTTCCTGGTCTCTTTCGCTTCCCAGCAGTTTGGTCGGACTCCCCGCGCCTGGGGATGGCGAAACCGGAATCATCTGCCGGCTTACACAATGCTGCAGATGGCTCATATTCCGGCCGATATAATTTTTGAGGAAACTATCGACGCCGGTTGCCTGAAAGATTATAAAACCCTGGTATTAATTCAATGTGATGTCCTGCCTAGAAGCGTATATGAACAGATCGCAGCTTTCGCCAAACGCGGAGGAACAGTAATAGGAGATTCCTATATCAAGGCGGACATTCCCGGGATGAAAAGGATAGACTACGATTTTTCCGACCTTTATACTATAAAATCATACTATTCCACTCCTGAAAACGAGCGAATAACCGGGGCACAGGCAGAAGAAATATTATTGAACGGCAGTAATAAATTCAAGGAAGCGTTTAAAGGGAAAGTTGACCTGTTTGCCGACTGTGATTCCCCCAAGGTACTGTTGAATGTGCTGGAAAAATCGGGAGTAAAATATATCATCGCCGTGAATGACAAACGTAAATACGGCGATTGGATCGGCAAATATAAAGCCGTCCAGGAAGAAGGCGTTGCCCAGGATGTAAAAATCAGGATAAAAAAAGGGAACTATCACCTGTACGATGTTATGAAACATGAGGAGATAAAGTATACCGTGAACGGGGATTTTATCTGTTTTGATCTGCATCTCGAACCTTGCGCCGGGGCGATAATTGCAGTCCAGCCGCAGGAAACCGAGACTGTTAAAGTAAGCTATTCTCCAGACTCAAAACCGTCCACTGTTAAAATTCAGATAACAGATGCTGAAGGAAACCCGGTTAAAGGCGCCCAGCCGATAAAAGTGGATATTTATGACAGCCAGGGCAACCGGAATGAGTTTTCCGACTATTATGCTGCCGAAGACGGAAAATTTGTTTTGAATTTTCAGCCGGCCATAAATGAACCACTGGGATTATGGAAAATTAAAGTCATGGATTTAACCAGCGGCAAAAGCGGGGAAACCGGTTTTTATAACCGGAAGCAATAGACGGTAATTTCAAAATAAAACAGAGGGATACTGATAATGAACAGTAAAGTTATTGAAGTAAGACCTTATCAATTGATGTGTTTGATCTGTCGCAGCGGACGACAAAACCATGAAAAATATTATTTTGAGGACAGGCTTGAAAGCCTGGCGGTAAAAATCAGGGAAAACATAAACCGCCCGTTATTGCTGACCTGTAACTGCGTCAGCGCTTATGCCTGGCAGAATCCCGGCCGGGAATACGACACTCCGGAAGGGGCGGAATTCAATGACCGGCGCGATCTGGCGATATTGCGGGATTTGAATATGGTTCCAGGCACAGCCCAGCCGGCTTCCGATATAATAAGGAAAATTTTCAAACACATAAAAACTTGCGATGATATCTGCTCACTGGGAAAATATTGCACTGATAAATGGCAGGAATGTAAATTTGCCGGTTCAGGAAACTATGAACGCGCAATTGAAGCCGGTCAAGCTGAAATTATTCCGCCGTGCCGCTCCAAAGAAGAACTCGCGCTTTGTAAAAAAGAGAGTGCGGCGCAACTTTACAAAGAAAAAAAACTCCAGGTCAGGCCGCATCATCTGGTTTGTATCGCCTGTATTGTTGCCGGCAGAGAGCCTTGCGGGATGGAGGTCCTCGACGCCGATAATGCCTGCGAGGTCGCGGCTATAATTCAAAAGAACCCGGATATTCCGGTTGAGCTCGTAAGCGGGCCATGCATGGTTTGCCCGCCCTGCGCCGGTTACAGCCCGAAACACAATGTTTGCAATGCCGGAACAGGAATGGGCTTGCGGGATGAAAAGAAAGATCTTGATGCTTTGATGCTGCTCGGGATGAAATTCGGTGACGTCCTGCCTGGAGGCGAGCTTTATAAAAAGCTTTTTACCGTACTTGACTCCACGAAAAACCTCTGTGGCCGCGGCCACAGTCCGGCAAAAGTTGACGAATGGGTTTCCTGTGGCGCCGGCGGCAGTGATTCTTATCTGAAATCCCAGGCGACAAAACTGCATATCCATTAACGCTGCGGTATTAACAATGGCATCTAAAATTAAAGTCAGCACTGTCCAGCTTCCGCTTCCGGGGGAAATCATTTCAAGAGAAAAAATGCTCAGGGAGGCGCTTCGCCTGGTTGAAGACGCCGGCAGGAAAAACGCGGATATCGTTTGCCTGCCGGAAACTTTCAATGTAACAGGAATTCCTCATTCGGAAAAACATAAATTTGCGGCGGTTATTCCCGGAACGTTGTTTGAGCAATTCAGTGTTATTGCAAAAAATTATAAAATGTACATAATTTTGTCAATTATGGAAAAAAGGGGGGATGGTTTTTTTAATACTGCGGTGATTATAGACAGAGAAGGGAAAGTTAAGGGCAGATACGATAAAGTTCATTTGACCGAAGAGGAAAAAGTGAAATCCGGAATAACCGCAGGTCATGACATACCCGTTTTTGATCTGGATTTCGGCAGAATAGGAATAATGATCTGTTATGATAACTGGTTTCCGGAAACCGCAAGAGTTCTGGCTTTACAGGAAGCGAAAATTATCTTTTTCCCTCATATGCAGGCGGGGCCGGGCGTATCTTACTGGGAGAAGCAAAACTGTACGCGGGCATGGGACAATTCCGTTTACCTGGTAAGCTCCAGTTATGGAACAGTTTCGCCTTTGCCTTTCATGCCCGGCAGGTCGGCTTCAGGAAGCTGCATAATCAGGCCTGACGGAACAATTGCCGCAGATGTCGGGTCCGGAACCGGAGAAATAACCTGGGAAACAGATCTTAATTTCAGCAGATTGTTTCCGGCGGCGCCTGAACACATTATGGAGTTCAGAGAAATGATACTCAGAGACAGGAAGCCGTCCTTGTATAAAGTGATATCGGGAAACGGTTATATTGTCAATAGCAATTAAGAAAATATGGAGGCGTTTTATTGGAAAAAACAACAAAAATTCTGAAATTAAAAGCAACGGTCCGAATGAATAAGAAAAAACAAACAAATATTGGGAATACTATGTCATGGAAAAAATAAATAATCATTTAATCTTGAGACCATATCAGGTGCTCTGCATAATCTGTTCGTTGGGAAAGAATCAGGCGGGTAGCAACAGGAAAATATTAGAAACTCTGCGTCGGGACCCGGAAATGCCGGTAGCCCTCTGCTGCAATTGTGATGATCAGTTTAAGTTTCAGAATCCAGGAACGAATGATGACACTCCGGAAGGGGCGGATTACAATCAAAAGCGGGATTTCGATATCTTATTACGAATGGACCTGGTACCGGGAACAATTCTGCCGGCGAGAATTATTTTCAAACGCGCGTTGAAAATGATCAAAACAACGTCAGGCATCTGTGGTTACAATACGGTTACCGCAGATAAATGGCGCGGTTGTCCCAGAGCCGACAGTGGATGTTATGAAAAAATCGAGCAAATAGGAATAGATGCCATATTTCCGCCGCTGAACCAGCAGCAAATGTGCAGTAACAAGGAAAAGTCTTTGTGTCAAATGCTTAAAACCGAACCAATTAATGTTCGCCCTCATATTTTAATCTGTATGATTGCGCAGTACGGCCAGGGAATAACATCAGGATTTGAAAAGGATAATTTGCCGGAATTATTGCAAATCATGCTGAAAAGTCCCCAAAAAATGATTTCCTTGGTACCTGGGGCCGATCCAATGATCTGTGCTCCCTGCCCTTCCAAAAGTTCTCAGCATGATTTTTGCACTACGGGAATTTTCGCCTCCGGCGGACTCTATAACGAGCTTAAGGACCTGAATGTTCTCCAGGCTTTAGGACTAACATATCACACCTCAATTCAGGCAGGAAAACTGCTTGCTTTAATTCTCCAGAAAATACCTGAGACCAAAGGCGTATGCGCTTTTAGCGGCAGTATACCGGAAACTTCATTATGGCGAGAACGTTGCGGATTACTTGACGGCAACTGTGCTGGATTTGACGAAGGCCGAGAAAGGTTAATGGCTCAGCTTTTTCCCTCAAACGGGAGAGACAAAGAAAATGAAAGAGTTTGATAAACAAAGATTTTTTGATGCAATATCTGGTGTATACCGTATGCAAGAGAGTCCGGCACGCCGAAGGTGAAACATTAAATGGAGTCATTGCCCATGGTTCGAAGCTTTACGGCAATTGTATTTAATACCAATTTGCAATCTAAAGTTAGTAAAGGAACGGAATTTTTCCTTATAGATTACGTAAAAGACAAGCACGGCTGGGGACAGCCGTGAAGTGAACCTGAATATTGCGTAAAAGATGTAGCCGCCCTGTCTCCGGAGGCGTAATCCGAGAAAACCGGATTTTCGGTAATAACTATCTTTTAGATTGCAAATCGGTATTAGGAGTTATTTTCGGATGAAAAATACTCCGATAAGATTTTAACCAGAGTTCACGAAAACGCCGAAAGAGCTTTTAAAACAATAAAAGGAGGACAAAATCATGAAAATCAAGTTAACCTGAAAGTCAAAATTTCCAGGGAGCAACTTTAATTTACTGAAATCTTATCTTTTTCTGTAGCGTTGTCGTAACGGGATAACATGCCTGGGAGCTTGTTTCTTATGCATATTTTTGCCCTTTACTTTGGCGTTTTTCAAAAATCAAATGTCGGGAGGTATATTATGAGAGTATGGAGATTTATTCCTGAAGCGATTCTATATTCCTTGATTTTATTGTCAGCCCACACGAATACGGTTCACGCCGCCTGCAGCGCGCAATGGCATTTTGATGAAGGGAGCGGTACGGTGGCTTATGATTCTTCGGGTAATAATGACGGCACCATTCACGGGGCTTCCTGGGTAGACGGGAAAGCTGACGGCGCCTTGGGGTTTGACGGCTCAGACGATTATATTGATTGCGGAAATGGTACTGGTCTGGAACTGACTACCTTCTCGGTGGAAGCCTGGGTAAATACAAGTTACAGCGGAGGCCATCAGATTCTTGTCTGCAAAGGCGCCTATATGAACAATGGCTGGTATTTGTGGTTAAGATCAGACCAGGCGATATACCTTCAGGTGAATAACACATCCGCGGCCGAGCAGCTCATATCGGTTCCGAACGCTTTCACCTTAAATGAGTGGAATCATATCGCAGTTACGTATGACGCCTCAACGAAAACAGCAAATTTTTATGTGAATGGCATATGGAAAGGAACAGATACCGGCACAATTGAATTGACTGCTTCTCCGGCACATTTTTATATAGGTCAATATGACAACGGCAGTTACAGGTTTAACGGCGCCGTTGATGAAGTCCGTATTTATGACACATTGTTAACTAAGGAAGAAATCGTTATCCATTCCGCAAGCGGCTGCTGGCATTTTGACGAGGGGAGCGGCACGACCGCTTATGATTCATCTTCGGGCGGCAATGACGGAGTTATTCATGGAGCTTCCTGGGTAAACGGAAAAGCCGGCGGAGCCTTGGCGTTTGACGGGTCAGATGATTATCTTGATTGTGGAAACGATACTGATCTGGAACTGACCACCTTTTCGGTGGAAGCGTGGGTGAATACAAATTACAGCGGGGGCCATCAGATTCTTGCCTGCAAAGGTATATATATGAACAGCGGCTGGTATGTGTGGTTAAGATCAGACCAGGCGATATATCTTCAGGTGAACAACACAGCTTCTGCAGAGCAGCTCCAATCGGTTCCGAACGCTTTCACTTTAAATGAGTGGAATCATATCGCAGTTACATATGACGCCTCAACGAAAACAGCAAATTTTTATGTAAATGGCATATGGAAAGGAACAGATACCGGCACAATTGAATTGACTGCTTCTCCGGCGCATTTTTATATAGGTCAATATGACAACGGCGGTTACAGATTCAACGGGGCCGTTGATGAAGTCCGTATCTACGGCAGAGCCTTAACGGAAGAAGATATCGAAGAGCGATATACGCCGCCCGATTGCGGAGCGGAGGCAAATTATACCGGAGACCCCTTTGGAGGCGGCCCCGGCTATAGTGATATTATAACTTTGCAGCAGGCTGATTATGTAGTCACGAACAAAGCGGAATTATTGGATGCGTTGGAAGTTGCCGGTTCCGGAGATATTGTATATGTGCCTGATGATGCGGAGATAGACCTGACCGGAGAAAGCAATATCAATATCCCTGCCGGCGTAACATTAGCTGGTGATCGAGGCTGTAATAACTCTAAAGGCGGCTTAATTTATACTACTCAGCACGACACTATTGTCTGGCTTTTGGTAGCAGGAGGTAATGCCGTTCGGATAACGGGACTTCGTCTGCGCGGGCCGGATTTGGAAATAGGAGACCATTATGAGTCCCAGTACAGTCTTTCACGCGGTGTTTTGTCAAGCTATCCTTTTTTTGAAGTAGATAACTGCGAACTATGGGGATGGAGCTGTGCAGCAGTACAACTTCTTGACGGTTGCACGGACGCATATATCCACCATAACTATATTCACCATAACCGCCGGGCCGGCTGGGGGGGAGGAGTTTGTGTGCCCGGCAGTTCAAGTTATCCTGCCGATGCTGTTATCGAAGCTAATATATTTGATTACAATCGTCATCATATTGCAGCCAACGGGCGGGAAGGAAGCAGTTACGAGGCGCGTTATAATATCGTCCTTGAGCATAGCAATAGTCATAGTTTTGACAGACATGGGTGGGAGGTGGAAGAAAGCAATTGGACTGGAGGCGACTGGACTATAATTCATCACAATACAGTCAGAAATTCATACCGCTGGGCCGTTAAAATTAGAGGGGTGCCTATTGAAGAGGCCGAAATATATCATAATTGGTTCTATCATCCTGACCGTGCCAGGGCCATATATTTGGTATACGGTGATGAAAATGTATCTATTTATAATAATTGTTATGGTACTGTTCCCCCTGAAAATACGACCCTGCCGGTGGCTGTCGCAGCTGCTGACCATACCTCAGGGACTGCCCCTTTGACCGTTTCCTTTGATGGTTCGGGAAGTTATGCTTCGGGCGGTACGATTGTTTCCCACCAGTGGAATTTTGCCGATGGCAATACTGCAATCGGTATGGAAGCAAGTGGCGAGGAAGTAAATTATACCTTCAATGATCCGGGTAAATACAATGTAGTTCTGACCGTCAGGGACGACAAAGGAATTCCAATGAAAGATACGCTCCCTGTAACTGTGTATCCGGATTCCGCAAATGCCACTTTGAGTTTTTGGGTAAAGGACAGCTATCGAGATTCCCTTAGCGGTTATTTCCGCAAGCAGGTGTTAATTGACGGCGACCTGGTATGGGCGGATGATATTTACGGAGACGAGGGTTGGCAGCATGTAGTCACAGACGTAAGCAGTTATGTAGAAGGGAAAAGCCAGGTAACCCTTACCATGAGGGTATATTGTGACACTGCAGTGACAGATCCTGAAAATGAAATTACGGACCTTTGGATATATTGGGATGATGTTGTCCTGTTTGGAGGTAACGTTCAAAATGGGGACTTTGAATCAATTGGAGACTGGATTTACTATGAAACGCCGGCGGTGTCGTGGTATGGCGAATACACATCAGGGGATGTCCGAAGCGGTAATACTGCGTATGCAATATCTTCCAGCTATATGGAGCCTATTTCCGCAGGTTCTTACGCCCAGATTGAACAGGTCGTGAATCTCCAATAGAAAGTCCCCCAATTAATATGGGGCTATCGAAAGAAGACGATAACCTCATAACCCCGTTCCCTGGCTTTCAAGCATTCTTATATTTCTCTGCCTGCTGTGCAGGCAGAGAAATGGGGGTGCGGGGCCCGTTGTGCCCGGCCTTTAACCGCTTTTTTCAAAAAGTGGTTTTGGCTTTCGCTCTGCTCAGGCTCCCCAAAGAGGTGGATACGACGCCTAAGACACCTGAGGCCGAATGGTTAAAAAAACTGAATTTTGACAATAAAACCCCCAAATGATGAGAACCTCTTGAAAAATAATGATTTTGACGATAAATTATATTCAATATCGTTTTTTAAAAGGGGTTCCATATCCATGAAAGAATATAAATATAATATCGTTGCCAAAAACATTGCCGAAGAAATACTGCCCGAACTAAAATTAAACGCGTTACTGCCGACTCCGGTTGAACTTTGCGCCCGTTATAACACCAGTGAAATTACCATAAACAGGGCGTTGAAAATTCTTGTCGAATACGGCTTTATAAAACGTGTCCAAAGCAAAGGTACCGTATTGATTCAATATCCCGAAAATTTATGGGAAAACCAACCTGTAAAACCTGTAAAACTTTCTGTGCTTGGCATTCCCGTCCAATTCTGGAACTTTATGGCGGGTTTTGAAAGTTTTCTCGACCGTTTTTGTGAGATTAACCAGTATGTTTCTTATCAGGTAAGTTATTGTCAGGCGGGCGAATATCCTGAACGAATCAAAAATGAACAATTCGATCTGGTCTTGGTAAATATCTGGGCATTGCGCGAATTATTAACCCGCCCTTCAATGGCAAAATGTTTTCTGCCCCTGGATAAAATGGCCGGCTTGGCTTATGATGAAAAGGCATATTTCCCGGAAATAGTGAAATGGTGTAAAAATGATCAGGGATTAGTTTGTCTGCCGGTTATGAACTCGGCTGTTTTTCAAGAAACCAATCTCGATTATCCCGGAATGAGCAGGGCTCTGTTAGGCAAAGGAACCGCTTGGGATAATTTCATTGCCGCTCTGCGAACGATAAAAAAAGAAAACGCCGTTGATGGTCCTTTATTCTGGATACGGCCGGGCGGCAATTATTGGCCGGTTCTGCTGAAAATGCTGGGAAGCGCTCCTTTTTCCGAAGACGGCAGAAAATGTCTGCTGGATTCTCCTGAAGCGATTGCCGCAATCCGGAAGCTCTATGAACTGGTTTCGGCCGAAAGGCTTTTTGTCACTTCCATGTCCAACGGCAATGAGGAACAAAAAAACGCATTCGACTGGTTTGCGACCGGCAATCTGGCTTGTTCCTGGGTTTCCGGACTTGCGCTGGGCGATTCGTATGATTTCAAATGTTCTTATGAACCTTTGCCTTACCGAAAACATAAGGCGAGTCATTTATTGATTGAAGGAGTCATGGTTAACCGCAATACCGCACACCGGGATACCATCCGTTATCTTCTGAACTTTCTTCAGACTGCCGGCTGCCAGGAATTTTTCAGACATTGTACCGGCGTAAGCAGCCAGAAGTATTTTGCTCAAACTTATATTGACAAACTAAAGCCTACCCATAAAGGAATCCAGGTGGTGCTTGATTCTTTGACCTATGCCCGGCCGGTCATTTCTGTTCCGCGAATAAAAGTCTGCGATTATGTCGAACAGAAACTTAATATGATTCTGTTGGGCATACTTCCCCTGGAGGAAACCTGCCGGGAAACAGCGGCGGAAGCCAACCGCCTGCTGCAGGATGCAGAATTTTAAACAATGAAATTAACCGGCGCCGTCAATGTCGGGCCGGATGCCCGGGCCAGGGATAGCGGCGGAACTTCCGGTTTAGCTGAAAATGGCTTCTTTCCCGCTTACGGCGGCGCCGCATAATAATTGAATATTTATAAAAATTTTTAATTCCGACAAATTTCTGCCAAAATGCAAAATTGTTAAAATCTTGTTATATTTAGCTTGAAAATTATATGTTCACGCCTTATTTTATAATAAAACAAGCTGAATTATATTTTACAAATATTCAAAAACGGATCGATTATTATGGCGTTGTTTTTCGCGGCGATATGTTGTTTGTGCGCGGCGGTGAATGATCTGGTATTTCGTTTGTATGCGCGCAAAAGCCGCTCACGCGGCGCTTATGTGCTGGTGATCGGAATCATCTGGACGCTGGCATTTGGTTTTTTTTCGGATTTCGGCCTTATATTCAGCGGAACGACTTTGTTCTGGGGAATC
>JAQUOK010000069.1:0-4020 GCA_028717165.1 Victivallaceae bacterium
CGGACTTTTTCTCTGCATGACCCGATACAGCAAGGTGAAGACGGAGAATTCCAGGACATTATCCCCGACCGGCGGGCCATGACCCCGGACCAGATTCTCGGCGATGTCGAATCCGTCGACCGGCTTCTCGACCTGCTCGAAGACCTCGACGGCCGCGAAAGGCTGATCCTGCAAATGCGGTTCGGACTGGACGGCAGCCGCGCCCGCACCCTCGAGGAAGTCAGCCAGCAAATAGGCAGAACCCGCGAACGCGTCCGCCAAATCCAGAATCAGGCCCTGACTAAACTGAAAACCATGCTCGCCGACGAAGCCGGCTTCGCCGCCGAGTAAGCGCGTGCCTGGTTTTATTCAGGCGTTGATAATCGCACGGCTGGAGATGGCTGCACGTTAAACCCGAATACCGCGAAAAAGCTGCAGCCGCCTCTGTCTCCAGAGGCGCAAATGGGAATATCCTCTAGATCTTTGAGCGCAAATTGGTTTTAAATCCTCACAACAAGTAAAGAAAATTGGATTTTTTATACATATCATGCTTGTCAAGTAAAGAAAACGGGAAAAACAACTATTACATAAACCGCCCTTTGTAGACAGCCCCGCCCAAAGTCGTTGTTTGAGAAAATGGGACTTTTGAGACACGTGGGACGCTTGGAACTTTGAGGTTAAATTCAAAAGTCTCAACCGTCCCGGGAGTCCCAATCGCGGTTAAGCAAGACTTTTGTCAGCCTCGTCTTTGTACAAGCATTTTCTGAATATTCCGAATAACCCGTTTTAATTGAATCTTTGTCAAGACATCAAACGCTTAGCTGAATCAATGCAACTGTTCGTTTCTCTGAAAAGTCGGCGCTAACAAAAATACAGGAAAAATCTTTTTTTGCTTGAAATAACGGCAAAGGCAATTATTTTAGTAGTTTTCGATTTAAACAGAAAACTTTTAAAGCCCCAAAGGGGGTGAAATCAGATATGGCAATGGCAACAGAAGTTCGCGTCAAAAAAGGCGAAATTATTGACCGCGCCCTGCGCCGCCTCAAAAAGAAACTCGATAAAGAGGGTACTTTGAAGGAACTGCGTAACCGCCGGCATTACGAAAAGCCAAGCGAAATCAATCGCAAAAAGAAAAAGAATTACCGCTAAACATCCGGTTTTTTACAGTTTCGAAGCGTCTTAAACAACAAGACGCTTTTTTTTTGTTATAGTAAGGCTATATTAGCTCAGTGTTAATTATCATATAACAGAGAATTGTTTTGATGAGCAAAAAGAAATTTTCCAGGAAAGATCACCTGCTGCCGCGGCGCAACGGCATCCTGCCGACTCTCGACCTGTATATTTTCAGGGAATTCATGATCTATCTGAGCATATTACTGCTGGTCTTCATCACTTTGTTCGTCCTCGGTGACGTATTCAACGACCTTGCCGATTTCCTGGACAAGGAAACCTCCGTCAAACAGATCATCTATTATCTGGTTTTGAAACTTCCCGGCAATATCCGCTTCATACTGCCGATTACCGTACTGCTCGGCTGCATGTGGACCATGGCCATATTCGGTAAAAATATGGAAGTGACCGCCATGCGCTCATCCGGGCTGTCGCTTTTCCGCTGCGGAGGCTCGATTTTCGTGGTCGGCCTCATCGTTACCGGAATAAACATATGGTTCAACGAAGCTCTCGTACCTTATACGGAACGTGAGGCTGAAATCCTGAAGTTTTTTGCGACCGAGGAAGGCGGGACGGTACCCGACCCGCAGCAGATGCTTACTTTCCGCAGTTTCGACAAACGGCGCACCTGGCTGTTCAAAAGTTTCAACCTGCATAAGGACCAGCAGGACGTGGTTTTGAAACGTTACCGCGGCGACAAGACTCTCGACTGGGAAATCACCGCGAAAATCGCGAGTTATTCAGAGAAGGACGGCTGGACTTTCTTTAATGGTTCCTATACCCCTTATTCCCGCGACGGGCTGATGCCCAAAAGCACGGAGTATTTCAAGAAACTTGCAAAGGACAAACAGGAAATCCCCGAAATCCCCGAAAATATCCTGAATACCGTAAAAAGCAAAGACGAACTGCCGTCCTGGGTAATATGGCGGATGGTCAAGAACACCAGGGACATGGCCCCGCGCTGCAAAGCGATACTGATGTCCATATTTTATTACCGTCTCGCCTTCCCGTGGTCGTGCTTCCTCGCGGTATTCCTCGGGATCCCGCTGGCAACCAAAAATGAACGCTCCGGGATAATGCTTTCAATAGTGGTGGCTATAGCCGTAATTGTCGTATATATAATTATTTCGCAATTCCTGCTGATCCTCGGCAAACAGGGACTTATGCATCCGGCAATGGCCGGACTGTTTCCGACCGTCGCGTTTTTTGTTTACGGCTGGTATACGGTAATCAGAAAACATAACTGAATTATACAGGAATTTGTTATTTTAAGCAGTGTCAAGCAAACGCGCAATGGCGTTTTCGCCCCTGGGGACAGGGGGCGGCGGCATCAATTGGCTTCTGCCTGCGTTACCTGATGTAAACACGGCTGTCCCCAGTTGTGCAAGCACCTTAACGTTTACAGAATTGCGGCCACGGCGCGGGGCCGCTACTGAAAAGTACCGACGCCGGTTAAGTTCATATGAGCGCTAAAAAGAAACAGAAAAAAACGGACAGTTTCCGGGGAACTTTCATCGTAATAATAGTTCTGCCCGTACTGCTGGCCAACCTTCTGGCCGGATGGAAAATAATGCAGGTAGCCGAAATGCTGAAAATACCGCTGCTGGGCTCTGTCCACAACGGCCCGGTGCAATTGGCAGGACTGCTGCTGATAAACTGTGCCGTAATCGTTTTATTGACTGCCGCTAATGAAAAATGAGGAGGAAAATATGCAGGAAATGACTTTTACTCCCGAAGAAAAACGGGAAATACTAACCTTTGTCAGGGCGACGGTTGCCGCTGAATTCGAAAATAAAAAAGTCAAACCGTTAAGCGGAATGGACGGCAAAATGGAACAGATATGTTCATGTTTCGTCACTTTGCACAGTCCCGGCGGCGGCCTGCGCGGCTGCATCGGCAATATAGGAGCTTTCGAACCGCTGAACCGGAATATCGCGCATAACGCCGTAAATGCCGCTTTCCGTGACCCTCGCTTTCCCCGGCTCCGCCCGGAAGAACTGGATGCTCTGGAAATAGAGGTTTCCATCCTGACTCCGGCCCGGCCGATAGCCTCTCCTGAAGAATTTATTATCGGCGAACACGGGATCATTCTGCAATGCCGGGGGCGTTCAGCGGTATTTCTGCCGCAGGTTGCGCCCGAGCAGGGGTGGGACCGGGAGGAAACTTTGACCAATTTATGTTATAAAGCCGGTTTGCCTTTCAGGGCGTGGCAGTCTGAAGACGCGAAATTAAGCGTTTTCACGGCTATAGTATTTTCGGAAAAGGAAATGAATTGAGTTTATGATCGTAAAAATAAACAATTTGACGCTCCGGGCTTATTCCATTTCCCCGCAGGAAAAGTTTATCGACCGGCAGTTGACGCCTTTCATCGCCCGGCATCTGGAAATAAATGAAGATCGTATCCTCGGCTATAAAATCCTGTCGAAAGCCGTCGATTCCAGGCGCGGGGTTCCGGCGCTGGTGTATTCGCTGACCGTAACCCTCCATAATCACGTTGATATCCGCCCTGGTGCCGGGCTGGAAGTTCCCGCGGAAAATGCGGAAAAACTTATGAATGCCGGGCTGGAACTTCCCGATGCCCCGGCCGGTCTGAAAAATCCCCTGATTATCGGCAGCGGCCCCGCCGGTCTGATGGCGGCGCTGGTACTGGCGCAGTCCGGATGCGAACCGGTAATCGTCGAAGGCGGTTGCGATGTCGACCGCCGCCGGCAGGATCTGGACAAGTTCCACCGCGAACGCATTTTCAATCCCGAAAGCAATTACCTGCTCGGTGAAGGCGGAGCCGGAACTTTTTCCGACGGCAAACTTTATACCGGGACAAAAGACCCCCGCTCCGGGTTTATTATGAAAACTTTTGTCGAGGCCGGAGCC
>JAQUOK010000069.1:4030-10023 GCA_028717165.1 Victivallaceae bacterium
ATAAGCTGCCGGATATGGTTCGCCGCATACGCGGGCGGATAGAACAAACCGGCGGAAAATTTCTTTTCGGAACCAGGATTACGGAACTGATCATCGAAAACAACCGCTGCCGGGGTGCAATAAGTTCCATGGGCGAACGTATCGAGGCTCCGGCAGTGATCGCCGCACACGGGCTCGGCGGACGCGCGCTGACCGATAAATTGCTGGAACACGGCGTCGAATATGCGATGAAAGCCTTTCAGATCGGCTGCCGCATTGAACACCCGCAGGCCTTCATCGACGAAAACCAGTACCGCATGTCCGTACGCCCGGAGTGGCTCGGGGCGGCGGAATATCACTTGTCCGGCCGGGGCAATGATCTGCGCGGCATACCCGGCGCTTCGTCTTTCTGCATGTGTCCCGGAGGAACGATAGTTCCGGGAGGACTGGAAGCGGGGCATTTAGCGACCAACGGCATGAGCCGTTACGCCCGTGACGGAAAGTTCGCCAACTCCTGCCTGATAGTAACCCAGCCGTCCGGTATGTTCGGTACCCCGAATCAGGCGTATAAATTCTTGCGTGCGCTTGAAAGCGGCGCTTTTGAACTCGGCGGCGGCGACTATACCGCCCCGGCGCAGGATGCGCGGGCTTTCGTCAAAGGGAAAATGTCCCTGAAAAATACTGAAACCAGTTACGTATTCGGTTTAAAACCCGCGCGACTCGACAAGCTTCTGCCGGAGCGGACGCTCCAGGCTCTGGCCGCCGGGTTAAGGTCATTCGACCAGAAGTTCCACGGTTTCCTGAAATACGGCAGGATCGTCGGGGTAGAAACTTTCATCTCAAGCCCGGTACGTTTTCTGCGTTCCGCCGATACCCTGAAAAGTTCCGTCGACCGGCTTTATATCGCCGGGGAAGGCGCCGGTTACGCCGGAGGAATAGTTTCCGCCGCAACCGACGGGATAAAAATCGCCGAAAAAATGCTGGAGGAAAAATATTGAATGGACGACTGGATTGAAATAAACAGGGACGAGAAACACATAGCGCGCGAAAAAAAGAAAGCGCGTGAACTGCGCAAATCCCAATGGTGGCAGTTGCAGCTGCAGAAAGGCATATGCCATTATTGCGGCGGACATTTCGCCGCGGAGGAACTGACCATGGACCATATCCTGCCGATAGTCCGGGGCGGAAAAAGCACTAAAGGCAATATCGTTCCCTGCTGTAAACAATGCAACAACGACAAAAAATACCTGACTCCGGCCGAAATGCTCCTGAAACGCATGGAGTAAAACTCCCGGAAAATACTTGAAAAGATCATCCTTGCTGCAATAATTGTTTCCCCCTTGCGTTTCTCTATTATAATTCCATAACATAAATCCGGAGTTTAAAAATGAAAAAACAGATCCTTTACGGCTTTATCAGCGTATTCCTGTTCGGCGCTGCCGGCCTCCTTAACGCCGGAGAAACCGCGGCGGAAAAAGAAACCGTAAAAGAAACGGCAGAAGAAGCGGCGGAAAATGCGCCCCGGCAAAAACCGCGGCGGAAAAAGAACGGGGATCCCGGCGGCGATGCGGCCGTTACAATGATCTGGACAAAATATTCAAAGGAACTCGCCGAAATCCGGAAGCTGCGCTGGAAGGACCCGAAAGCCTTTGAAAGCAGGCGTAAAGAGTTCTTCGAAAAAGTCAGGAAGGAAATCAGGGAAGAACGCGAAAAATTCAGGAAACTCGTCACTGAGTACCGTCAGACGAAAGATCCGGAAACCCGTGAAAAAATAAAAAAATATGTTTCGGAAGCATACGAACGCCGGCTGAAGGAAAGCGCTGAAAAAATAGCTGAAAAAAAGAAAAAACTCAAGGAAGCGGAAGAAAAACTCGAAAAGGCGAAATCCCGGAAAGAGGAAATAATAAACCGGAAACTCAAAACTCTGTTGATGGATCCCGGGCTTAACTGGTAGCAGACAACGTGCTACGTGTTACGAAATACTGTGACCGCTCCTGTCCCCGGAAGTACGTTGTAAACAGTATATTATTCGCTCTCCGGAAATATTTCCGGTACGGATTCGGCCTGAAGCATTTTTCTCACGCCGACCAGATTAGTCAACGACCAGTTATATTTGCGGTAGAACTTCAACGCCGGAATATTATCTTTGTCCGCAAGCAGCTGGATGCGTTTAAGTCCCGACTCCTCCGCCCAGGCAGTGGCTTTCTCCAATAAAAACGAACCGACTCCCTGGTGCCGGAAATTTTCATCGACGACCATGTCCTCAAGCAGCCCCACTTTGCCGGCCTCGGCGGATGAAGTCAATACCTGCACGGTGCACATCCCTGCCACATGGCCGTCCGTTTCCGCCAGAAATATCCTGCAGGAACCGGAATTTATCATCATCAGCAGCCCCGCCCGGTGTTTTCCGGGATGAAAACTGAAATCCTTTGCAATACTGAACAATTGACGCAGCAGTTCAACCATTTCCGGTATATCCCGCGCCACGGCTTCCCTGTAAATAAACATAATCTTCTCCCTTGTTTTTATAGTCAGCGTTTAAAACCGCTTAATAATATTCTATCCGGGAATTATTAAACCCATTTTAAGGTATTGTTATATTTTATTTAAATTTTACCTGCCCTCATATTTCTTCGCAAAATCCATGCCGGATTTATTCAAATACGCCTATCAACCTGATTGTCAATAAGATAGAAACAGGATGAAAATATTTAAAAATCAATAAATATTCCTTTTGCGCGGCAATTTCAGGGAACTTTACGAAACAGGAAAACCGCAATATGTTTATCATTAAGTTATTACAATATGGTTTCGACAAAATTGTAAAATCTTACCATAATTCGGAAATAATTGTCAAAAAACCTTTCCGGCAATCCCAACAAATCTGTACCGACTCTCATCCGCATTATTACAATTATGTTGCTTTTGAAGAAAAATGTTCTTCCCGGAATGTCGGCAAAATCACCTGGCAAATACCCGGATTATGCAGGATCAGACATAATCGGCACGGTTCCTGCTGTAGATATTTTTTTCAAAATACTCAGAACCAGCACAAGGAAACGACAAAAATGGCATATAATTTCAATTGTCCGGCTGACGGCGGCAAATGCAGTCATGTAACTCAACTTGCGGTATTGCATGAAATATCACAATTGATGGTAGTGATGACCGGACAGGCAGAAATGTTCCGCAGGATCCTGGATATCCTTGAAGCCAAATGCGGGATGTCGCACGGCTCCCTTATGCTTCTGGACAGTGAAAAGGAAAACCTGGTGGTCGGCGCCCTGAACGACGAATTCCAGGAACACAATATCAGTGCGGTTTACCGCAAAGGCGAAGGCATTATCGGCCATGTGCTTGAAACCGGACGCTCAATTATCGTTCCGAAAGTATCCGAAGAACCGCGTTTTAAAGCGAGGATTTATTCCCGCCGGGGCAGAAAACGCGAAAATATCAGTTTTATCTGCGTACCGATAACGCTGAATAAGGAAACCGTCGGCACCCTGGCCGCCGACATGAGCTTCGGCCAGGCGGATTACTTGAAGGAAAACGAACAGTTTCTCACTATTGTCGCCGGTCTGATCGCGCACGACGTCCATAACCGCCGGATAGTGAAAATGGAGCGCGAAGTCCTGGAATACGAAAATTCCAGGCTGAAAAGCGCCCTGAAGGACAAATTCTATCCAGAAAACATCATCGGCAATTCAAACTCGATGCGGGATGTCTTCATTCGCATCCACCAGGTCGCGGCGGCGAACACGACAGTGCTCATCCGCGGCGAATCCGGTACCGGCAAGGAACTGGTCGCGTCAGCCATTTATTACAACAGTTCCCGCGTAAACAAACCGTTTGTCCGCGTGAATTGCGCGGCCCTGAACGAAAATCTGCTCGAAAGCGAACTTTTCGGACACGAGAAAGGAGCCTTTACCGGAGCCAGTTACAAGCGTATCGGCCGGATCGAGGAAGCGGAAGGCGGTACTTTGTTTCTTGACGAAATCGGCGACTTTTCCCCGCGTGTACAGGTCAAACTGCTGCGCATGATCCAGGAGAAACAGTATGAACGGGTCGGCAGCAGCCGGACCAGCAAGGCCAACGTCAGGATAATCGCCGCGACCAACCGCAACTTGGAAGAAGCCATTGAAAACGGCGGTTTCAGGCAGGATCTGTATTACCGCATAAACGTCTTTCCCATTTATCTGCCGCCGCTGCGCGAAAGAAAGTCGGATATCCTGCTGCTGTGCAACAGTTTTATCAAGAAATACTCCAAACAGATGGGCAAAAAGATCGACCGGATATCGACTACGGCCATAAACATGCTTTGCGCCTATAACTGGCCGGGAAACGTGCGCGAGCTGGAAAACTGCATCGAACACGCGGTATTGCTGGCCAACGAAAAAGTCATACACGGCCACAACCTGCCGGAAACCCTGCAAATGCCGCAAAGCGCCGATCTTTCCGCGACCGGTTCCCTGAAACAGAAAATAGAGGTTATGGAAAAGGATTTGATCATCGATTCCCTGAAACGCAACAGCGGCAATGTCAGCGCGGTGGCCCGCGAACTCGGCATAAGCGGAAGGATGGTCAGGTACAAACTCGAAAAAATGAACGTCAGGGCCCATAAATTTCTAAGTAGCAGGATAAGCTGACAAAGTGTCCGGGCTATTTTTCTTTTTTCAAGCGCGCAAATTCTTTCATGCGTTCGGCTATCGGCAAATGCTGGGTGCAGCGGTCTTCACATTTGCCGCAGGCGATACAGTTTTCGGCGCCCGGCTGGTCTTCGGCCAGCAGGCCCCAGTTATAATGAAATCCCAAACGTTCCGCAAAATCCGCTTCGGAAACATTGAACAAAACCTTGTCGTTATAAATCTGCATGTATTTGGATATCGGGATGCCTTTGGGGCAAACCTCGCAATAACCGCAGCTGGTACAGATTTCCAGCGAATTTTCAGACAGGCTCCGGAGAATCCTTTCAAGGTCGGCAGCGGTCATGGGCGCGGCGTTTTCCGCAACCCGGCAGGCCGTATCGACATGTTCGCGGGTAGTAAAACCGTTCAGGACAACCGTAATGTTTTCATCCGCGATCAGGAAGCGCAAAGCCGCCTCGGTAGGCGTTTCGCCGGGAGAACACAAAAACAACAGATTATTTTCGTTCTGCGGGATAAGGCCTCCGGCAAGCGGGTTCATCGCCACTACTCCCAGGCCATGCCGGCGCGCCGCCAGCACTCCCGGCCGGCGGTAGGGGAAGTTAAGGATATTTATGCCGAGCAGCACTCCCTCGAACTTACCTGATTCTATAACTTTTTCGACTTCGTTGCCTTTCTGGTGCGAAGAAAAAGCAATATGTTTTATCAGCCCTTCTTCTTTACAGCGCAGCAAACCGTCATACAACGCTCCGCGCCGCACGGCCATTTCGAAATGCTCCATTTTCCGCAAACACCAGACGTGGAAAAAGTCAATATATTCAATATTCATCAAATCGAGAACCGAACGGACTTTATCATACGCTTCCTGAGCGTCATTTACCAAAGTCGGCATCAGTTTATCGCTGACGAAAAATTTTTCACGAGGCATATTTTTAAAAGCGAGCCCGAAGATCCGTTCGCTCCGGCCGTCGCAATAATCGGGAGCGGTATCGAAATAATTTATCCCTTTATCAAACGCATATTTGACCAGGCCGGCGTTTTCCGCAAGGCTTTTTTCCATGTCAAAGCGCATTCCGCCGAAACCTACGGCGGAAACCAGTTTCCCTGTACGACCATATTCACTGTATTTCATTCCCGGCTCCTTAATATAATGATGGGTGTTTATTATAATATGACTAAAATCATGTCCCGTCAATTTTTCATTTGAAGAATTGCCAAATGGAATTACATTGTTAGGCAAATATAAATTTTAACCATTACCATGAGGTTTATAATGTCAGGACACAGCAAATGGGCAAATATCAAGCATAAGAAAGACGCCGTGGACAAAAAAAGAGGCAAGGTATTCTCCCGCCTCGCCAAGGAAATAAT
>JAQUOK010000070.1 GCA_028717165.1 Victivallaceae bacterium
AGACCTTGCTCCCATATGCTGTCCAATATCAACCGCCGGAATCAATGGTTTCTTCAGCGCGGGTCTGTTAAGCTCAAACAGGTTATAAATAGATCGGGAATTGGTATACCACATCGGGCCATGAGCATCCGCGAACTGATCCAATAGTCTAATATCAACTCCCCCCGTTTTTTCCAGCCATCTGATTTCCTGTCTGGAGTTGTTAAGTTTATCTTGTAAACTGTGAGAAACTATATAGAAAATTGCTTCGGGATTTATTTTCTTTATATTTCTGCAAATTATCTCCATACTTTTAGCGATTTGTTTGGTTCTGAATAAAATCCATTCTTTTTTGTAATCGGAAAATGCGCTTGAACGGGAAATCTTACTTGAAGGTAAATGCAGATTGTCGGCAAAATCGCGCAGGCACCTTTCACAAAAACAGCAATTCATCGGAGTAGTCAATTCCAGGTCAAACAGAATGCCATCTGCTCCCATGAGTATTGCTTCCTTGTCCCTTTTCAATAATTTGTCGAGGATAAGTTCCGAGTTTTGGTTAAAATATGTCGGGCAATAACAACCTTTATAATTTCCCGTGAAATCAATGGTTGAAATGTCCTTGGGCAACTTATCCTTTCGCCATTTATAATATGGGTTCATGGCATTTTCCGTATCCAGGCGATGGAATGCAAGATATTTGAACCCTTTTTTGTGGAGGGCGGTTATAAAATTTTTATTTCTGAGAGTCTCGACTACCGCACTTATTCCCATTTTGTGATATGTTTCCGTCAAACGATCGAAAAATTCTTCATTACCGAAACAACCGCTTATCGGTTGACCTCTCCACAGCCATAGCTTGAAGTTTTCAGGGGTGGGGGCGTCCGGTAATTCCGGATAGATTTTTGCCGTTACTGTGCGCTTGTTTTTATCATCATCGCCGGAGCAGAAACAGATAGTTTTCTCTTTTTCTTTAACTTGGACAGGCATCAAGCCTATAGTAAGTTCCCCGTAGGGATTTTTTTTAACAGTGTAGCGAATATAATTTTCATCATTTTTTTTAATTTGCGTTGACTCATATTTTAAAGACGGCGTATGCAAAGCAACGTAAGTTCTTCCGCCGAGAATACCAATAACCTTTATGGCTTCAGGCAATTCCATTTGGAAATCTTGGCCTTTAGGGCCGTACAAATAAATAATGTTGACAATCCCGTTGGCAAGGCTCATGGGATGACCGCTCTTATCCATTGGACATATGGTTATGGCGCTTCCGGCCGCCAAGGAGGGCATCAACATGCAGGCCGTTATACCGTATACTATCGTTTTAAGAATATTCATTCTCCTGAAAAATTTTGAGGTTTTTTCAGGCCGATTGACTTTTTCAATGATTTTTTCCATGATTAGTTTCCGGGGGTATTGTTTTCGTTTATAGCAAGTATTTCATTCGGATTTGGCGTCTGAAGGCGGAACCTCATTGAGGGGCTCGCCAGTTTCATCCTCCACCGCTATCAATTTTACATCATCGATCCAAATTTCTCCTTTATTGTTAAACAGTACGGGATAAAACTCCAGTTGTAACACCTTATCCCAAGCCGGAGTTTTGAAGGTCTTGCTCACACATAACCAATCATGGCTTTTATTACTAACCACAAAAGGCGGCTGTATGGCGGAATACCATATTTCCTTACCATTCAAATATATCCATCCTGCCAGGTACAGTTCTTTTGCTTTGAGCTTCTCTGCATTTTTCATTTTTATCCAGATACTGACTTCGTATTCTGTATTTGGCTTCAGCGTAATTTTTTGTTTGACCCCGCCATGGTATCCATTTGTTTTCCCTTGTATGTAGAGGCATTTCCCTGTCTTGCCGCCTTCAACGACTTTCCATTCCGCGTTTTTTGAAGGGATATAACAGCCCCATCCTTTTATACCTTCTTCAAAACCGGAATTTATAATAATGTTTTTTTCACTCTCGGCGCTCTGAACGCAGGGCATTAACAGGCAAATCATTGTTCCGTATATTATCGCCTTTGGCAAGGTCTTCATAATCCTGCAAGGAGAATTTAGCAAATTAAAAATATTACCCCTGAAATATTTCGAGTTTTTTCCCGGCCGATCGATTGTATCAGCAATTTTTTCCATTATTTTTGCTCCTGGTATTGTTTTTTTATTCGCGGTTAAATATTCTGTTACTCAGCATTTGCTTCGCGAAGTAGTCCCCGCCTGAAAATTTGGCTTTTTTCAGGCTGACCGATAGCATTTTTTACTTTAATACCATACGCCCTCCTGCATTGATTCCTGAATTTCTTTAAATCGGTTAATTTGTGTTTTTATTTCCACCAGGGCGTTGTTCTTGGCTGATTTTTGCCGGAAAGCACTTCTTTTCCAATAAATTCAGAAGCTTTTCTCTCTGGTTCCTGCCAAGCTTGTTTTCTTTATTCCTTAAAATGTCCAATTCATTACAATTTGTTATAAACCAATATTCAAGGGTCATTTCAACTTTATCATCCGGTTTGACATTTTTAGTTTTTCCGTAATACTCCAAGGTATAGAAGATATTGTTTTTTTTCATTCCCCAAGGCAGAATATAATCAATCTGTCCGGGATTACATAGAGCAATTAATGCTTCCCGGGTATCATTATCAAAGATCAGAATCCATTTTTCGACAGGCTTTAACCGGGTTCCATCATATACTACATTGATTATTCTGTTCTCAACCGGCATAAACAATGAATCCGTAATGGCCTTGCCTTCTCCAATATTAAATTTGGGGTGAATCCTGATTTTAAAAGAGTGGGTATTCACGGTAATATTCTTATAAGAGACGTCAAGGGTTACTTTGGGAAGATTATCATAAATACAAATACTGCGTTTTAATTCGATATAACCCTTTTGAGCGGAAACCACTATTCCTATTTTACCTTTTTCCTTTAGAAAAGATACTGCATAACAAAGGTTCATGAATTCGCCGGGATATACTTCCGTCATGCCATTATCATTGACAATGTCTTCTATGCCATCCATCATTACTGACAGGTGATTATGGCCGGTAGACTTAGAAGTAATATATGCAACCCTGCCGCCTTCCTCAGGAACGACTCCGATCTTGAGAAACGAATTCTCTAATTCAAAAACCTTTGCCCCGTCAGCTCTGGTTACTTTATTAATTCGGCAGGCGGGGTTTTCGGATTCACTACTATTTTCTTTCCCCGGCAATGGCTTGAAAATAAAAATACTTATTAAAATTATCCCGATAATTTTAGTATAAGAACCCAAATTGCAGTAATAGAAAAAATGCTGTTTTTTATCTTTTCGTTTCCCATGGCCATTAACTTTCATCATGATTTTTCCTTTATTGCCGTTAATAACTATTAATTCTAAAAGCCGTAATAACGCATTTTAGGCGGAAATTCGCTTTTGGCCTTTACATATTTAACGTGTCCGTCAAGACAAAGTACGTTAACGCCGCCAAAATGACGGAGACGGTCGCATCTCGCCCAATATTTATAGGGTAATCCCGAAGAGTAATAGGTGTTATACTTATAATCGGTGATGGCTGAAGTATTTGAAGGATCCGGGACTTGCGTTATTTTTTTTCGCGGCCTTCCGGTATCAGGGACATAACTGTTCCAGCTGCATCCAAGTTCAAAATTAAAACCGTAATTATTATTGTCTTTTGTTTCCGCTGAACCTGCGGGACAAATAAAAATAAGGTTTTTGGGAGAATAACTGGTTTTACCGTCAATATAACGGCGCAAACTGGCATAATAAGAATTGGAAATAGGCAGGTATCCATCGTTATCATTACAAAAACTGTAAGTGGCCATGGCCATTTGCTTTAAGTTATTAGTACAAGTAATGCTTTTAGCCTGCTCCCGGGCTCGGTTTAATGCCGGGAGAAGCATAGCAGCGAGGATCGCTATAATTGCGATCACCACGAGGAGTTCGATAAGTGTGAATTTTTTCATTTTTCCATCCCCCTGATATTGATTTTAAAAGATTCCAACGAGAAATTTATATTTGCATTTAAGTATTCCAGTTCTCCTTGTTGTTGAATTTTCTATATCCTGCAACACGATTTTCTTTCTACCAGCCGGACCGGTATTTTCAGATCCCTGCCATTGAATTTTTCACTGATGATTTTCAATAACATCTTTCCTCCATAGTAACCGATTTCCCGGCGCGGATGTTCCACCGTAGCCAGCGGCGGCGACATCTGCGCGCAGGCAGCTATATTATCGAACCCGGTTACGGAAACGTCTTCCGGCACCTTCAGTCCGGAGTCTCTCACGGCATCCATTACGCCCCAGGCCTTAAGGTCGGTATCACAGACGATCCCGGTCGGTATTTCCCCCTTGTTCCGGAAAAATTCCAGCGCCGCCAGATAGGATTCCTTATTATCCATTATCTCATGCCGGATAAAACGTTCATCGGCTGTAATTTCCGCCTCGGCAAGCGCCCGTTTATAACCAGTCCAGCGCTGCTGAAATGTTTCTTGCGCAAAGTTTCCTCCGATAAAACCGATTTTGCGGTGATTCAGGGACAGCAAATACCGGGTTGTCAAATAAGTTCCCTCACTCATATCGGAAAAAACGCTGGGTATGCCTTCGACTTTCTGGTTAATCACCACCTTGGGAATATCAAGGTTTCTGATTTGTTCATAGTCGAAATTATCTTCTATGAAAACAATGCCTTCGACATTACATTTCAGGACATTGGTCAGGGTTTCCTCCATAGACATTTTTTCTTTGAGAAAAAAACAGACGACATAATTCTCTTCCAGCGCCGCCTTCTGCACTCCCTGGATCAGGTCAAGAAGCACAAAATCATGAATAGTTCCAGAAGGAGAAGCCAAATAAATTATCCCGATCAGTAACGAACGGTTTTCCTTCAGGCTTTTTGCGATCCGGGACGGGCGGTAGTCAAGTTTTTTGATAGCGACCCTTATTCTTTCCTGCGACGACTTGCTCAAGCCGGGATATTCGTTAATATACATGGAAACCGCGGAACGCGGAACCCCCGCCAGTTTGGCGACATCTTTCTGACTGACTGTTTTAGCGCTGATATTCATTTGCATACCCGGTAAATTTTAATCCGTTTGACACGTGTCTTAAGAAGATTATAATAGCTTTTCAGACACGTGTCAAGAGGTAAAACAAAAATTTCCCGGAAAATCAGAAATTTTTGTAATCGGTCAGGCGGATTATTTGGAGGAAAAGGGAAAACTTTTTTCAAAAAGTTTCCTCTTTGCCCGCAACCCCCAAATCCTCTTCAAAAACTTATCCCAACAAACATGCCGAGATAAAAGCAGGAGATTTTTTTAGCTGGGAGCGCCGGTCGCCAGTCCGGCATACGCTAAAGTTAATATGTTTCTTCTCGATTATGATTTATGATTTTTATGACCTGCCCACATTTTCAAGTATCCATTATGTTATGAACAATCACGACGCCCGAAAATGCCGGACTGGCGACCGGCGCTCCCAGGATGTCATATTATCAACGGTACTTTCAACGGAAGGCGCAGCGGGAGATTGAGGGCCGAAGGGACTCTCCACTAAAGCCGTTGCCGGACTGATCGCTTACAATTTTTGTTTGTTTCGGCAAGAAACTCCGCGACGTATTTATGCGCCGCAGCATTTTTTGTATTTTTTGCCGCTGCCGCATGGGCAGGGATCGTTGCGTCCGACCTTGGGCGCGTTGCGGCGGAAAGTCACCGGAACCGCTTCAGCGGCGCCGTTGTCCGCCGACAGTATCGTACCGGGATCTTCCCCCGTTAATTCGGATTCGTCGAACTGCCCGAACAAGCGGTGTATCTCTTCCTGAGGCATATTTTCGAGCATGCTCTCAAAGTCTTCAAGAGAAGTAAGCGTAGCGCGGAAAAGATTGCCTACCACTTCGTTATAAATACGCCCCATAAGGCTTTCAAAAGTCTTGAAAGCTTCGTTCTTATATTCGATCAGCGGGTCTTTCTGAGCGATGGCACGCAGATAAATGCTTGAACGCAAATGATCCATGGTGTAAAGATGTTCCTGCCAGAGACGGTCTATCGCTTCCAGTACCGTATGCCGGGCCAGCCAGGCAATCTGTTCTTCAGCCATATCCGCATGCTTTTTGCGGTACGCTTTTTCAATCCGGTCGGAAATATGCGCGATCAGGGCATCCCGGTCGGAAATTTCATCATTTCTGAAGAAACGGCTCAGTTCGTCCTGGGTAAACCCTATCGGAAAATTAAAATTGAGCCAGCTTAAAATAAGTTCCCAGTTAAACAATTTGTCGCGCCCGCGTTCCGTTTTCTCAGGCGAAATGGAGGCGATATTCAGTTTTTCGCCGATAGAGCCCTCTATTATCTCAAACAACGCTTCCAGCGGATCTTCGGCAACCAGCGCTTCTTTGCGGATGCCGTATATTATTTCGCGCTGCTTATTCATGACATCGTCAAATTCCAAAGTCCGTTTACGGATGGAAAAATGATGCTGTTCAATGCGGCGCTGAGCGGTTTCAATGGATTTGTTAAGCCACGGATGCTGGATCTGTTCGCCTTCCTCGATGCCGAAACGCTCAAATATTTTAATGATCCGGTCGGAACCGAAAAGCCGCATCAGGTTGTCTTCGAGAGAAACATAAAATTTTGACGAACCCGGGTCCCCCTGGCGGGCGCAGCGTCCGCGCAACTGGCGGTCGATACGCCGGGCGTCATGCCTGGAACTGCCGATAACATGCAAACCGCCGAGTTCAGGAACCCCTTCGCCGAGCTTGATGTCCGTACCGCGGCCGGCCATGTTTGTCGCGACGGTTACAGCGCCGGGCTGTCCGGCAAAAGCGACAATTTCGGCTTCGCGCTGATGGTTTTTGGCGTTCAGGACATTGTGCGGAATATTGGCGCGGCGCAGCATGCGGGCAATAATCTCCGAATCATCGACGGAAATAGTTCCGAGCAGAACCGGCTGCCCTTTTTCATGGCGTTCGGCGACATCCTCAATGATCGCGTTGAATTTTTCCCGTTTGGTCTTGAATACCGAGTCATTGTCGTCCTTGCGGATAACCGGACGGTTGGTCGGGATAACGATAACATCGATCTTATAGGTTTTGTGAAATTCGGTGGCTTCGGTTTCAGCGGTACCGGTCATGCCGGCAAGTTTTTCATACATCCTGAAATAGTTCTGAATGGTGATCGTCGCCAGGGTCTGGGTTTCCGGTTCGATTTCCACATGTTCCTTGGCTTCAAGGGCCTGATGCAGCCCGTCGCTGAAACGGCGCCCCGGCATCAAGCGTCCGGTATGCTCGTCGACGATCAGGACTTTGCCGTTCTGAACCACATAAGCGACGTCCTTTTCAAAAAGGCAATAGGCTTTCAGCAGTTGCGAAAGGTCATGGAGCCGTTCGCTCTTCGCGGAAAAATCCTCATTGAACTTATTCTTGCGCTCGCTTTTTTCCTTCTCGCTCAGGTTTTCGGCATTTTCTATCTTGTGGATTTCCTCAAGCAGGTCCGGCATTATAAAAGCGTCGGGGTCATCCGGCGAAATCGCGTTGCGCCCCTTTTCCGTCAGGTCGGCGTCATTGGATTTTTCGTCGATAGTGAAATACAGGTCGGACTGCACTTCCTGGAGCATGCCGCGGTTATTGTCGCTGCGCACCCGCATTTCGACTTTTTCAAGTTCGCGGAGCAGCGAACCGTCCTCAAGCAGACGCAAGAGCTGTTTATGAGTGGGCATACCGAATTTTATCTGCAAAAGCTTGATAAGGGCGTCGTCTCTTTCCTCGGCGGAAGCGTCTTCCCGTTCCAGTACGCTTCTGGCTTCCCGTGCGAGAGTTGAACACAACTGGTTCTGTTTGGCGTAAAGGTCTTCAACCGGCGGCTGAATGCTGTCAAACTGATGCGTTGACGCCGCCGTCGGGCCGGAAATGATCAACGGAGTACGGGCTTCGTCGATCAGGATGCTGTCGATTTCGTCGATGATCGCAAAATAATGATCGCGCTGGACCAGGTGTTCCGCTTCAGCGGCCATCCCCATATCCCTCAGATAATCAAAACCGAATTCGCTGTTTGTGCCGTAGGTTATATCTTTCTGATAAATAAGTTTACGTTCATGGGGAGGCTGCATATTCTGCAGACAGCCGACACTAATGCCGAGCAGCTCGTAAACAGTACCCATCCACTGGGAGTCGCGCAGCGCCAGGTAGTCATTGACGGTAACCAACTGGCAGTTCCTGCCGGAAAGCGCGTTTAAATACAGCGGCATTGTCGCTACCAGGGTTTTCCCTTCCCCCGTCGCCATTTCGGCAATATTGCCGCGATGTATGGCAATGGCCCCAAGTATCTGGACGTCGAACGGGATCATATCCCAGACCATTTCCTGACCGCAAACCGTAATTTTCTTTCCCATCAGGCGGCGGCAGGCATTTTTGACGACCGCGAAAGCCTCAAGCATGATGTCATCAAGGGTTTCGCCGTTTTTCAACCGTTCCTTGAATTCCCCGGTCTTGGCTTTCAATTCGGACTCGCTGAGCTTCTGCAATTCATCTTCTAGCCGGTTGACTTTTTCCACCAGCGGTTTCATTTTGGCCAAATCCCGCTCGGATTTCGTACCGAACACCTTTTTGAGTATGTATCCTAACATAATTTTATTATTTACCCTCAACTTGTTTTAAATGCAGCACACTCTGCGCAGGCTGAGCCTGAGCGCAGCGAAAGGCAACATTCCCGTTCCGGTTGTGTCTTTACTCAAGCGGGACGCTTGAGCTGCATTATATTTATTTTGAACCCGGCTGTTCAATTTCAATACCGGCTTTACACAGGGGGCAGTCGGCCGGGTCATAAGTCTCCAGTTCAAGTTCAAGCAATGATTTGTGTTCCACATCAAATTTTGCGGCGCCGGAACTGCGGTCAACGATCACCGCGATCCCGGCGACTTCGCCGCCGTGTTTGCGGACAAGGTCAACTGTCTGCTGAACCCGGCCGCCGCGGGTAACGACGTCTTCCGCAACCAGGACTTTTTCGCCGGGAGCGATAGTGAAACCGCGTTTGAGCACGAGTTCATTATCAACCTTATCCGCGAAAATAGCGCGGACGCCAAGCGCACGGGCTATTTCCTGCCCGACGATCAGGCCGCCGACGGCCGGAGATATTACGCACTGAATACCGGCATCCTTGAATTTCGAAGCCAGTTCGGAGCATATTTTTTCCGCCACATCCGGATACTGCAAGAGCAGCGCCGCCTGGAAAAAGCGGTTGCTGTGCAGTCCGCTGCGGAGCCTGAAATGGCCTTCAAGCAGAGCTTTCGCGTTCCTGAAAGTATCAATTATTTCCTGTTTTGTCATAGCAACAGTTCCTGTCCTTATATTGTTCCTACCGGAAAGTCTCCTCCGCGCCCGGTTCCACCCGCAAATGGAAATCAACCGTCCGGTCGCCGATCTTCAGCGAAATCATCGTATTCAAACGGGTCAGCAGCAAAGCGTAAGGTATTCTGACTTCACCGTTAGCGACGTTTATGGATATTTTGCAGTCGCCGAGAATATCCTCAACTTCCCGCAAAGTACTGATCAGGGTCAACATTTTGAGCAGTTTTTCGCGAAGCTGGCCGTCAAGTTCATAAGTACGGTAACATTTCCGGCAAACGGTCTGAAAACCGGAATCGGCAATATCGGCCAAAGTAAATTTTATAATCCCGTCGCATTTATCATCGAGACATTGAAAATCCATTTGCGCTTTCGCACCGATATGTTCACTAAGTTCAGTCATAATTCATCTTCCCACTTAAGCGGTCAAGCTTATTTTAGAAACCAGAACGTGATTCACAAACCTATAATATAAGGGCATTTCGCTGAATTTAAAGCCGCAAGCACAAAAAATACGCATCTTCTGCGTTTCATCTACAAAAGCTTATTCGTCGTCAGGTTCCCGCCCGGCATAATTGTGCTTGTTAAACAATAACAACCCCAAAACGAGTGGATGAAAAATTATTTTCCCCTTTTTTCC